>SKYV01000067.1 GCA_007127745.1 Balneolaceae bacterium | reverse complement strand
TCACCGGAGTAGAACTCCGAAGTGCCCAGCTCTCGCTGCAGGATGCCAGATTGAGGATTTCCGAGACCGAATTTCGCATCAAACTGACCGAAACCACGCTGCTCTATTTAAGCGGGGGTTTGTTGATGCCTAACTGAAAAAAAATTAAATCTATCTGCCGATAAAAATGGAAAAAGCAATGAGCGGCCAAAGCAGAGACAAAGAATCCATTACAAAACAAATTCGAGACTGGGCAGAAAAAATAGATCGGAAAATAGAGTTTTGGGTTCAGCATTTTATCGATCAGATAGAATCATCCAAAAACTAACACCATACCTTCTGATTTTTTTAAACGCATGATTCAAAAAAAATGAATACCTATGATTTCAAGTAAAAAACAAAAAATAGTATTCACAATCCTGTCAATCATAGCCGGTCTTTTTGGACTTTTGACGGTCTTTTCCGGTTTTCGGGTACTCCTTGGGCTGTTTGAACCTGGTTACCTGGTTTTTCTGCCTCTTTTAATGTTTAATACCCTGATGGGGTTTATCTACCTTCTTGCAGGTTGGTTTATCCGGACGAGATTGGAAAGAGGGTTTATGTTGACAAAACTGATTGCTTTCATAAATCTGGGGGTGCTTATTGTGATCGGCATCCTATTTTCGCTATCAGATCATCTTGTGGCTATTAACAGTATCTATGCGATGTCGTTCAGAACGCTTGTATGGTTTGGAATCTATTTTATCATAAAGTTTTTTTTGAAAAGAAATCTCATTAATTGATTTTCGTCAATCAGGAGAAGTGCTGTTTTTACTGTTCAATTATTTAGATCACGAATGGGTTGGAGAGGGGAGGTGTATTGGTAAGAAGTTGTTGGCCAGGTCGCTAAACAAACAACCTGCCAGAGTGCGGAGTTCCTGCCAGAGTTGTGGATAGAAGAAATGAATTTTGAAAAGTAGATGATGCGCAAGGAACCGCGACTCTTGCAGGATGCCTTGAAAAGCACAAAGCAACTCTGACAGGTCGCTTTTCCTGTACTTGAATAAAACAGTATTAAATCCGTTATTTCATAGAGCATAACTTTGAAACTGAATTAGGGAGTAAGTATGGGTAACCTTACCACGAAAAAGCTGATTGAAGAAATCGAATCCCTACCTGTTGAGGATCGGGTATTAGTTGCCGATTCCGTATTAAAATCATTGAATCCTGTAGATCAGGAAATTGAAAAAAAGTGGATTGAGGTCGCTGAAAAACGCCTGGATGAACTAAAATCCGGAGAGGTAAAAGGCATTTCAGGAGAAGAAGTATTTGAAAAAATACAAAAGCGTTTTTCGAAATGAATTTCAGTTTTCACCCTGATGCTGAAACAGAATTCATCACAGCAATCCAATATTATGAAGAGCAAGAGAGGGAACTTGGGCTTGATTTCTCGATGGAGGATTATAATTCAGTTACGAGAATACTTGCAAATCCGGAATCATGGACCAAAGTCAGTAATTCGATCCGCAGAATATTGGTACAGCGCTTTCCATTCGGAGTGCTCTATCATTACAATTCGGAGACGGATCATGTTTTCATTGTAGCCGTCATGCATCTTCGCAGAGAACCGGGATATTGGAAGAAAAGGTTGGAATAAGCTCTTTGTGTTAAAGAGACTATTGGACTGAACAACCTGCCAGATTTGTGGATTGATTGGAACGGGTTTTGTGAAGGAGATGATGGGCATGGAACCGCGACTCTTGCAGGATGCCTTGAAAAGCACAAGGCAACTCTGCCAGGTCGCTTGGTGCAAATCAGCCGGAACCCTCAGTGAGGCTTCCACGAACATCAACGGCATAGACGCCGGATTCCAGCACATAGAGCGGGTTAATTTCCAGCTCGCTGATTTCAGGATGGTGAACCGCAAGATAGCTCATCGAGATGAGCGCCTGTATGAGTGAATCAACATCGGCAGCAGGAAGGTTTCTCCAGCCTTTCAGTTTTTTGCCCGCGATGGTGGACTCAATCAGATTTTGCGCTTCAAGTTTACAGAGCGGCGCAATGGCTGAAGCCGTGTCTTTGTAAAGTTCAACATCCGTCCCGCCGGTTCCGAAGAGTATCATCGGGCCAAACTGATCATCCCGCTTGATACCGACAATCACTTCATGTCCTTTTTCAAGCATTTTCTGGATCAATACACCATCCATCTCAACATTATGGCGGGATGCCGATTCAGATATTTCATTCCAGGCATTTCTTACATCCTCTTCACTCTTCAGGCTGGTCCTGATTCCGTCAATATCTGTTTTGTGGGTTACCGTTTCAGACTGCAATTTCATCACAACCGGGTAGCTGATCTGGCTGGAGGCTGTTACAGCATCCTTTTCGGTAAATGCCGTTTTTGATTCGGGCGAGGGAATGTCGTACTCAGCCAGCAAATCAACCCACTTTTGATCCTTCACAAGTTCTTCAGCCCGGCTTTTGGGTACATGAGGTTTGTACGGTTTTTGACGGTCGATCATCTCCAGCCAGTCGCGCCGGTCGGCCATCGCTTTCAGGATGGAGGCCGCCCGTTCGGGGAAGGCTACGTTGGGAATTCTTCGTTTGTGTAAAATAGTGAGGGCATCATCCACCGATGCTTTGCCCATTATGGAGGCAATCACCGGTTTTTGATGCAGTCCCGCTGTTTCGGCCACTACCTCGGCAAGGCTTGCGGGTATAAACCAGTCTTGTGGAGCCTGAATTACGACAACCGCATCTACCGTTTCATCTGTTAACAAAGCCTCCAGTGCCAGTGTGTAAATAGCCGGCCCCGATCCTGCCAATACATCCACAGGATTTTCAAAACTTGCGGCTTTTGGAAGCCGGGATTTTAGATAACTGCGGGTTTCATTAGTCAGGGGTGAGAGTTCCAGCCCGGCTTTTTCAATTGCATCCACAGCCAGGATCGCCGGTCCGCCGGCATTGGTTAAAACGGCTACACGATTCCCTTTTGGCAACGGCTGCCAGGCCAAAGCACGGGCCCAGTCGAACATCTCTTCCATGGTTTTTGCTTCAAGTGCACCCGTTTTTCGAAAAGCGGCACTGTAAGCCACTTCACTGCCGGCAAGGGCACCGGTGTGAGATGTAACCGCCCGGGCACCTTTTTCACTTCGTCCACCCTTCAGTACTACAAACGGTTTTTTCCTGGACAATCCGGAGGCAAGATTCAGAAACTGTTTTCCGTCCGAAATTCCCTCGGCGTATGCAGTTACCACGTTGGTTTCGCGGTCGTTTCCAATCAATTCAATCATCTCTGTTTCGGTTACATCAATTTGATTGCCCAGGCTCACAATTCTCGAGAAACCCACACCGGCGCCGGTTGCCCAGTCTATCACGGCCGCAACCATCGCTCCCGATTGTGAGATGAAGCCGATATCACCCTGTTCAGGCATGCCAACAACGAACGTACTGTTGAGAGGCGCGTGTGTATCTATGGTACCGATGCAGTTAGGGCCGATAAGGCGAATGTCATATTTTTCGGCAACTCGGAGAAGTTCTTTTTCGAGCCGTGAACCTTCTTCTCCCGTTTCACTAAATCCGCCGCTGACAATAATGGCATGATGTATATCTTTTTTACCGCAATCCTCTAATACAGAAACTACATATTCTGAAGGAACAACAATCACGGCCAGATCAACAGAATGTGGAAGATCCAAAACGGAGGGATAGCATGAAAGGCCGGCGATTTCGGAAGCGTGTTTATTTACGGGATAAATATCTCCCTTAAATTTATATTTAATGAGGTTTCTGAGCACACCATACCCTAACTTGTGAGGGTCTCTTGAAGCTCCAACTACGGCGATGTTTTTTGGGGTAAAAAAAGAGTCTAACATGCGGGCCTCGTAATTTTATTCTTATCTTGTTACGGCACCGGAAAACGGACCTGTACTGTAATTTATCTGGAATACACGCAAAATAAAAAATGAAAAAAATCAGCCAACAGAGATATTATGAGCAACTCGTTTTATGATAAAATCCTGAACTATAAAAAAAGCCAACAAGAGAAAAATCCTATGGATCTGGAAGAATTTTACGGTAACACGATCATTGAGCCCTTTAGAATTCGTTCGGTTGAACCGATTCGGTTTACAACCATGGCAGAACGAACGGAATTACTGAAAAAAGCAGGTTACAATCCATTTTTGCTGAAAGCCAAAGATGTGCTGATTGACCTGCTTACCGACAGCGGAACCGGAGCAATGTCGTCTGCACAGTGGTCGGGGATGATTGCCAGTGATGAATCATATGCAGGAGCCTCATCCTTTTACAGGTTTGAGTCGGCCGTTCAGGATATTACCGGATTTAAGCATGTGATTCCCACACACCAGGGGAGAGCGGCAGAAAATATTTTGTTTACCACGATTGCCAATAATGGAGATGTAATTCCAAACAACACCCATTTCGACACCACCCGGGCTCATGTGGAACACAACGGCGCCGAAGCTCTCGACCTGGTGATAGAGGAGGGGAAAGAGCCTCAGAAGATTCATCCCTTCAAGGGAAATATGAATATTGAGAAGCTGGAAGAGACTATCGGGGATAAAGGAGCTGAAAATATTCCGGCCATTATGATAACGGCAACTAACAATTCGGGGGGTGGACAGCCGGTCAGTATGAAAAATATACGCCACGTGTCTAAAGTGGCCAGGAAGCACGGAATACCGTTTTTTATTGATGCCTGCCGGTTTGCTGAAAACAGCTGGTTTATCAAAACCCGTGAGGAGGGATACGAAGATAAAACCCCCATAGAGATTGCAAAAGAGATGTTCAGCTATGCTGACGGCTGCACCATGAGTGCCAAAAAAGACGGAATGTCCAACATCGGCGGCTTTCTGGCGCTGAATGATGATGAACTTGCCAAAAAATGCCGGAGTTTGACGATTCTGACCGAAGGCTTTCCAACGTATGGCGGAATGGCCGGTTACGATATGGAGGCGGTTGCAATTGGTCTTTATGAAGCACTTGACGAGGGGTATTTGCGATACAGGATCCGGTCAACGGCGTATCTCGGTGAGAAACTGGCTTTTGCCGGTGTATCGATCGTTCAGCCAGTGGGCGGGCACGCCGTTTATATTGATGCAAAACAGATGCTTCCCCAAATTCAGCCACTGGAGTATCCCGCCTGGAGCCTTGCCAATGCACTCTATCTGATTGGCGGCATCCGTTCGGTTGAAATCGGGAGTGTGATGTTTGGCCTGCAGCCCGACGGATCAGAAAAACCGGCTGAAATGGAACTGGTGCGCCTGGCGATTCCCCGAAGGGTGTACACCCAAAGCCATGTGGATTATCTGGCCGAAGCTGTGATTGAAACCTATCACCAGCGTGAAAAACTAAAGGGTTACAAAATCGTTTCGGAGCCGACTGTATTACGCCATTTTTCAGCACATCTGGAGCCGATAGAGTGAGATTTTCACTAACCGTGGATCAGCTTA
>SKYV01000224.1 GCA_007127745.1 Balneolaceae bacterium | reverse complement strand
GTACAGATTCTATTCATTATTGTGCTGTTGCTGTTTTCTGCGGCCGATGTGCTGATTGCCCAGGATACTATTGGAGATACAGACATTGAAGTATATACATTAACCGGCTCCATCAATATACAGGGTCATGCATATACAACAAGCCAGGATTTTAACCGGCGGGAACCTCTGGGAGCGTTAACTACCATCAATCTCGACTACTCGTTTCTTGGTTTTACGTCAGGCCTTGATGTTCGCTATAGCACTGATGACAACCGGCTCAGGCAATCCATGAACAGATTCAGCTTTTACGGAAGCTGGCGCTGGCTCACGGTAAATGCAGGTGATGTTAACCCTGCTTATGCAGATTACAGTTTGCGGGGCACCATGTTAAGAGGCGGTGAAATCATTATCAATCCGGGTAGTTTTTCACTGGAACTGACAGCAGGCCGTGTTAACAGAATGACCACCTCCTCGAACGGCCAACTGCCTCGAGATTTCAGCTATGAGCGCTGGCTTTATGCTGCTTCAATCGGGGTGGGTGACAGTAACAGAAGCAACTTCAAGCTCACAGCAATGTATGGTAAAGACGATACCGGCTCAATCCCCGACACACTGGGGCTTGATCTTCCGGCTACTGGTGCACTACCGCCGCCAGCTGAGAATGTGGCTGTTACACCTGAATTTCAAATCTCTTTATTTGAAGAAACATTCAGAATAGGAGCAGAAACAACATTCACTGCCTATACCCGAGACACTAACAGTCCTGCAATTTCTGCCGATGATGCCGGAGTCCCCTCTTTTTTCACCGATATATTTACGCCTCGAAACAGCACCCGGTTAACCTTTGCTGGCAGGGCACACTCTGAATTGGCTTTTGATCCGTTTCAATTGCACCTGGAGTTTGAACGTATACAGCCCGGATTTGAAAGCATGGGATTGCGGCAGATACGGGATGACCAGCAAACCATTACCGCCAGCCCAAGATTCCAGCTTCTGGATAACCGTATTTCCCTGGATGCAACCTACTCCATTAGTGAAGATAACTTGCTCGGCAACAGGTTGTCTACCCAGGAAAACGAAGATATAATTCTGAATGCCAATTTTCAGCTTACAGATATGATCAATTTAGGAGCCGGATATAACCGTTATACATCCGAAACCACTTCTGATTCTGATGAAGAAATCAACACAGCCGGCCACAAACAACTCTCACAGGTATTTCAGTTGTTTCCGGGAATTTCATTTATCAGAGGATCTACTTCCCACAGTATTTCATTGAGTGGAGTCTACCAGTTAATGGAATCCGAATTTCCAACGGGTGACGGTACTGACATACAGGAAAGTAATACTTTCAGCGGAACAGCTAATTACAGCATTGCATTACAAACCGGGTTGACTGTTAATACAACGTTTAATCTTGTTGAGGGTGAAGCACCCAACAGTGAATTTTCTACTTATGGTGCTAATGCGGGAGTTGGTTATTCATTTTTCGGCGGTGATTTAAATGTAAATCTAACGGCCGGTGTATCATACAATCAAAATGAAAGCAACTCTGCAATGGACCCCATTGTAAATGAAAACTTCCAGGTAAACGGAAATATTACTGCAAGTTACAGAATTACATCAGGCAGTTCCCTCCAGCTGAACCTGAGATCGCAAAATAATTCAATCATGGAAGGCACCGGCCAAAATTTTTCTGAAATGGAAGGTCGGTTAGAATTTCGACATCGTTTTTAATCAAAAAAAATTTAATGAATATGTTAGGAACCGGTACTCTTAACACCAAAAATGTAAGTAAACAATTTCTTCTGTTCATCCTGATAATGAGTATTACATCTGGGATGGTGGTTGCCCAATCTACAACCAATGTATCCATAACTGGGATTCCAGGTATTTTACCCAGCCCGTTTTTCAGTGATTTTGAGCAAAATGTATACAACGGGGTTTACCAGGTTCAGGCGAATGTCGTTGGTAATTCATCGGTAAATGTTCGCTTTCATGTAACCATATCCAAGGACGGACAGGAACTGATGGATGAAACATCACTACCGGTAGAACTGGATCCCGGAATGAATTTACTCTCACCTTTTCCAAACTTTGTAGAATTTTCCAAAACCACAAACCAGGTGTTGAATGATCTGCCTTCAGAGATGGTGCAACAGGTATTTCAGGGCGGTACGTTTCCCGAAGGAGATTATACCATAACCATGCAGGCATATGAAGTCGGTTCCAACATTCCGGCGGGTTCAAGTGGAGTGGCCACTTTTATGGTTCGTTATCCTCAGCCTTCCATTCTTTTAACGCCGGCTAATGCTACAACAGTTGATATCGATTTTCCGGTATTTTCCTGGACACCGGTAATGGCGCCACAAGGTACTACCATAGAGTATGATTTTTTACTTGTGGAGGTGTTTGACGGACAAAATCCCGGTGATGCCCTATTGAGTAACAGGGAACACGCTGCCGTTCAGTTGATTGGCAATACAACACTGCCTTATACAGGTGAGTACCTGCCACTGGAACAGGGCAAAACCTATGCCTGGCAGGTAACCGCTCGTGATGCGAATGATCAAATTCCGATAAAAAACAATGGCAGGAGCGAGATTTATGTATTTACCTATGGTGAGGAACCTGATGAGGATGAGGAAATCGATTTCCTGGCCACTCCGGTAACGGATTTTGATTTCGAACCGATGTTTATACCCATATCCACCATTTCGGGAAATGTGAATTTCAGATTCAGTCCCACCGAAGGCGGAAGTGGGGTTGAAACCATGTTTTCTACCATTACTGAATCGAGAAATGTATTGGGAGATGTACAGTTTACACAATCGGTTGACGATCCCAACTTTCAGACCGGCGTAAACATCCCGGCAGATCAACTCCCGCCGGGAAGCGTAAATGGTACGATACCAGTTAATACCGTTCCTGTATTTGGTGGAGGAAATACAAACAGTGCCGAAGTTCAGCAGTTTGATTTTGCAGGCAGCCAGATACAAGATGCTATACAGAGTATGGGGACTCATTCGCTGCCCGGTGTAACTGTTAAGGCTGTTTACAAAAAAAGAGATGGTACATCTAAAGTACTGTCTACTGCAACGGCTGACGAGGATGGTTCATTTACTCTGGCACTGGTTCCATCGGAACTGGAGGAGCTTTCTGATAGTGAAAGTGAATCCGGAGGGCTATCCACTTCATGGGGAGATTTTCAACCTCAAAATGTTAATATGAATGATTTAAGAAACCAGGCCCGACGTAATATCACCGAGCCACCGGTTTCAAGAGTAACGGTACATATTGTGGTTGATTCGCCCTATTTTGAATTTACATCAGAAACCACAGTTGAAGTAAACACAAATTCTACAGAACAACTTAATGCAGGCACACTCACCGGTACGGCGCTGACTTATCGTTTGCAACCCGAAGTGGTTGACCGTCATACCGGTGCATCGATTTCTGATGCAACTGTTGAAGTTTTCAGGCAAAATAGCCGTTATATAATTACACCCTACCTGCAAGAGGAAGGCTGGCCAAAAGATGAAGAGGATGAAAACGGACAGGAAGTAATTCTTGGGCAGCTCCATACCAAAATAGCTGAAGGTCCGGCTGATGCGGTATTAACACGCCTTTTCTCCAGAGAAAAAGGTCCGAATGACATATACAGGGTACGTATAAGTGCCCGCGGTTATCAATCCGAATTAACCTCTTTGTCTGCTTCTCCTGCACTCCAGCCTTTCGAGTCTGTCACCATCAACCAGGAATATGAATTATTGGCAGCTTTGCCATTAGTAGAAGGGAGGGTAGTAAGAAGTGATACACAAGCTCCTATGGCTGATGTTCCGGTTCAGTTACGCCCATTGAGTGGAGACGGTTTCGATGACACTCCACAGTTGAATCAGTTTACAATGACGGATGAAGACGGCAGGTTTACATTTTCCAGAATCATTCCCAGAGATGAAAATTACAGGCTCATTGTATCGGGAGACCGGGTTGAGACTTACGAAGAAGACTTATTGCTGGATGAACGCGGTATCGTGGTCGAGCGGGACCCGATTATGCTCGATCCGACATTAATTACCGTGATGGGGCGGGTTCATGATGATCAGGGGGAGCCGGTGCCCAGCGCCAGCGTCCGGTGGAAAGAAGGCGGTACGCCCGTGCAAACCGACAATCGCGGCAGATTTGTAACTGCGAATACCATCGGTACTCACCAGCTTCAGGTACGTAAAATCGGCCATCGTGATGTAGACACAACTTTAACCGTGCAGCTCACGGATGAAACCGAATATGATTATTCTCCGGATACGTTTGGGCAGGAGTGGAGCCCGCAAATGGGCGGAAATTATGCCAATGCAGCCGGGCAATGGGCCGGCAATCTGGTGAATACGGATATGTTCCAGGATGATGTTGAAGAGGAGGATGATCCCCCGTTCAACCCCGCCGGTTTCGGCTATTTTGGCAACATGGCAAACAGCCTGAATGTGAATGAAGAGGAGGCTTCGGATATTGCTGTTATGAATAATCTGAATATGACGGCATCACAATTCGGGAATACGACAGCCTATTTCAGCAATTTGTTCGGTGAGTATGGTATTCCGGGAGATTTTTACAATACGGGGACCATTATCATGAACCGTGCCGTCGGCAAGCTCGATGTTACCGTTCAGGACAGCGATACGGGCGACCCGGTTCCTGAAGCTGTTGTTGAAGTAGGCCTCGCCGGGCTGCAGGGCAACACAGATTCTGACGGCCACATCTATTTCGATGAAGCCCCCGGCGGCACCGTTCCGGTGAGTATAACGGCTCCGGAAACCACATTCTATGTACCTCTGACAACGGAAGTAACGATCACGGATAATGGGGAAGTTACCTATATCGATATCCCGCTGGAATCCGGCAGCAGGACCATGGGTGTGGTAACGGCCAACGGTGAGCCGGTGGAAGACGCATCGGTGCGCGTAGAAGGGCGCGATGACATCAGCACAACCACGGACAGCGACGGCAATTATATCCTGGCAGGAATCCCGGCAGGGGAGTGGACCCTCAGAACCACAGCGTCAGGGCTGGTTGGAGCATCCGAAACCAGAGATTTTACGGCAGAAGAAGAAATAACCATCAATTTCAATCTTCAGGATGCCGGATTTAATATTGCCACTCTTCTCGGGTTTGATATTGAAGTGGATGAGATTTCAACAGCCAGTGACACCACCCTTACCGGTGCATTTGTTTCCATACCCTCCAATCCGCTGTTAAGTGTTTCCGATGACCTGCGCATACCTTTTTCAGGCATCCTGGTGTACGAAGAAGGCGGAGACCTGCGGCCGGTGGGAGGAGAAGTTCAAACCGATGTAAGTGAGCTTCAGGCCGAACTGTTTGACTTTTTGATTGTAACCGTCTCCAGTCCGGATGGATTGATCGTAAGGCCGAGGGAAATCATGAGTGATATCGGGTACATCGCGGGTGTTGTTGAAGCCGATTATTCGGCGACATTCACCTCCGCCACAGGATGGCAATGGCCAGATGTGGACAATCAATATTTAAGCTTACCTGATGTAAACGATCTGCCCGGCAGCGTCAGCGAAAATGAACTGGTTGCACTAACCAGCGACGGCTCGTTCCCATTCCCGGATATCGGAGTTCCCGATTTTGAGCTCGCGTTTGGTTCTGCAAGCGCTGAATTTTCCGTGTTCGGGTTTGATATGGAACTGGCCCTGAATGAAAGTGTGCTGAAGAATGACGGATTTCATTTGAACGGAGGTGTAAATCTTTCGGAAATTCCCCTGTTGGATGAAGCAACAATAGACCTTGAATCTCTGTGGATTGGAACTGACGGGTCTGTGAAAGAGGCGCAACTTGAACTTGATCCACATCCGGAACTTGTTTTGGCCAACTGGAAAATGGCACTATTTGCAGGCGGTATCTCTGAAACCGGTTTAAATGTGGGAGGAGCATTGGAATTCAACATTCCGGGATCGGATATTACGGAAATCAGCTTTTCCGACCTGTTGATTTCTTCGGATCAAATCCATGGAGGCCATTTTACTTTTCCGGCAGATGGTATCGACATTTTTGGTATCGTGGAGATGAATTCCCGGCCGGGCAAAGATATTACGTTTGGCAAAGTACAGGGAGAACATGTGTATTACGTAACTGGCGGGGCAACCATCGATCTGCCGCGCTATGTTGATAAGAGCCTTGTTTTCCGGGATTTTCTGATAAGAACCGACGGAGAGTTTAATGCCAATATCGCTGCCAACTTCGAAGCCGATTTCTGGGGGCTTGCCGATCTTTCGGTAACAGGGGTGCGATTCCAAAACACGTCCAACCCGGCTATTCATGTCGACGGGCAGTTCGGGCTGCATGGCATTCCTTTTGTATCGGCACAAGCAGGTGGCCTATCATACAGGCCTGGTGGCAGTGTTTCTTTCGAAGAACTTGATTTTGAGTTTGACCTTGCCTCCATCGGAACGGTTGGTGCTGGAATCGGCTTGATCGATACGGCCGTAAGACAGGGGTTCAGCGGCAGTGGATCGATGGAGATTACGGGTACACCGATAGCTGCCGGTATAGAATTTTATTACGAAAGAATGGATGACGGGATCTCCTTCGGCGGAAATGTGGAAGCCGGAATTCCTCCCATACCGGTAGGTAATTTTGCCATAGAAAATGTAGGTGGAGGTTTTACCTTCGATAGTTCAGATAATGAATTCAGTGTTACCATATCGGGTCGTGTTGCTGTTGCACCCGGAACAGGACAGGCCATTTCTCTCGACCCACTTCAGGTAACCGTTGCTTCAGGACCGGTAATTGAAGGCCATGCTGCTCTGAGTGTGATGAGCCAGGAAATTGCCAACGCCGATTTAAAAATCGACTTCCCTAACCGGTTAATTGATATCACAGCGGGAATCGAATTTAGTCAACTTAACAGAGTGAATATTTCTGCAAATACATCTACGAGGCTTGTTGTAAGTGGTGCTCCCAATAATTCGTACTGGATGGTAGGAGCCCGGCTTCAAGCAGATTTGCTCAGGTTGTTCAGTGCAAATGCTAATATTCTGGCTGCCTGGAATCTGAATGCTTCGGATTATCCCGATGAAACAAGTTTTGTAGACTCACAGTTTATAACCGGCGGCACAATTACCGGAGTTCATCTCGATGTAGCCACAGAATTTGGCAGGCCCGAATCCAA
This sequence comes from Balneolaceae bacterium, assembly GCA_007127745.1. Classification (GTDB taxonomy): domain Bacteria; phylum Bacteroidota; class Rhodothermia; order Balneolales; family Balneolaceae; genus Rhodohalobacter. Next base: position 10,917 of record SKYV01000224.1, on the reverse strand, counting down.
TCCTGCATGTTTTGGAAGAAGTTATGGTAAGGCTTGTGGTTATTTCTGGAATGAAACCAGATGCAGGCTGAATGCAGATTTCGGGGGTGGAAATTTCGGCTTATACCTTGGTACCAACTGGGAAGTTGGAGGTTGGGTTGAAATCTTCGGGCTTGATATAGTTTCTGCTCATGGCCAGGCTTCAGGTTCAGTAGAAGGAGGTTACAACAGAGGTACTCAATTATGGTGGGCAAGCGGCCAAGCTTCCGGTAGCATTTGGGGGCATGTAGGTAGTTGTGACACCGGCTGCAGTAACTCTATTTGTACCAAATGGAAGGTAATTCCTACAGGAGGAAGTGTTTGTGCGAGTGTATCTATCGGAGTGGATTACTATTCCGATGATCGGGGAATGAGCATTTCCATCAATTAATTTTAAAATACAATTGCAGATGATGTTATCTAAAATAAATTACAAACTTCTGAAATATCTATCTTTACTATTGACACTTTCTTTATATCCACATTTAATTTTAGCTCAAGAAGTGGATGTGGATGATGATTTAGTAAGATGGACTCCCGAAGGAATGGAAGTTTTTGTAAGTGATGCGGCACTGTCTGAGGATATGCCCGAGGACGGCAGAGTGCAGGCAGTTGTATATCGCAGATTAGCCGACAATGAACCATTCGAAGAAATCGCACGGGTTCAACGAGCAGAAAATTGGGAAGAGTTTACACAACGTGCCAGTACAGGTTTAATTGAAGGCTTGCTAAACACTTTGGAGCTTGAAACAGAAGAGGAATTGTGGGAATTCATTAAAGAAAACCCCAATATGGAAGGGTATGGATTTCTTGCATTCAATCGCAATTTTTGGAGGGCTTTTGGTACGGCCTATCTCGATTCCGAGGCTGTACAGTTCAGGGAGGGGCAATCAGTTACATATGAAGTTCGCCATATTATGGAAGATGGAAGTGAATCAGAAATGCGTTTCCGGGGAACAGCAATTGTTGGTGAGCTTCCCAATATTTTACCACCGCAAAGCATTAGCAGAGTAGAGCGTGATAGCCTTGTGGGAGTTCGCTGGGCAGCACCCATTGAAGGTTCGGAAGATGCATTTTTTGGCCATGTTTACCGTCAAACTGAAGAAGGAGAAGAGTTTGAACAATTACCTGGAAGAATTATGGCTCAACGTTCCGACAGCCTGATTATTTATCAATGGGAAGAAAGTGTAGAGCCAGAACATTCATTTCGTTACTTTGTACAGCCGCTGGATATTGCAGGAATTCCCGGCCCCCGTTCTGATACGTTATCTGTGATTTCCGTTAATTTCGAAAACCTACCACTGATGAGTTCGGTTTCTGCGCGGGATACAACATCCGGAATTCATTTATCTTGGGAACCGGTGGAATACAAACCTTATCTGACTGGAATTGAAATTCAAAGATCAAGGCAGGCAGACAGAGGGTATATAGTTCTGGACACTCTTTCTGTTCAGGAAACTGAATTTCTTGATACAAATCTTGTACCAAACCGCAACTACTATTACCGTTTTCGAATTGTTACCATTCGGGAACTGAATGATCTGCCATCGGCAGTAGCCAGTGCATCCTTCAGAAACACCGAAATTCCACCGTCAACACCATCAGCTTTACAGGCAGAGCAGGAGGGAGACGGCATCAGATTACATTGGGATTCTGTAGAGGAGCCCGATCTGTTCGGATATTACGTGTACCGGGGCACCAGCCGCCACGATTCGATGGCAGTAGTTTCCCGGGCAATCCGCGATACCACCACCTTTCTGGATCGGTCAGAAGAACTGGATGGCCGAACCAATTACGTGTATGCCGTACGGGCTGTTAATATGAGTGATATGGAAAGCGAACTATCAAATATGGTGGTTGCCCGGCCAAACCGGCTTGTGCGCCCACCTGCACCGATTGGTATTGAAGGATATGCAGAACAAAGCAGAATCCGGCTTTCCTGGAGAAATGAACAACGCCGGGATGGGGCCATTGCCGGGTATCACCTCTACAGAACAACTTCTCAGCCAGGAAGATATCCTGAAGGAGAAAGTGCCTCAGTTCAGGCTGAACAGGCTGGTTTTGAACGAATCAACGATGAAATACTGACTACCACAAGTTTTGATGATATCAATGTTAATCCCGGTGAAACGTATTATTATGCACTTTCAACGGAAGATCATTTTGGTGTGGAGAGTACTCTGTCAGAAGCAAGGCGTTTCAGAAGCAGCCCGGCCTCACTACTTCCACCATCTCAGGTAAGTGCAAGAACTGTTACCGGCGGGGTGGAAATCCGCTGGAACAGAACTCTGCAACAGGATGTGGAAAATTACAGGATTTACAAAAGGGCAAGAGGCGAGGAAAATCCATCGGTGATTGGAACGGTTTCTTCAGAAACAACCCGGTTTACTGATGATGAAGTGACTGAAGAAACACTGTACTGGTATTCAGTGTCCGTTGTACGCGGCGAGCAAGAGAGTTCCAGGGGCAGGGAGCAATCTGTCTCAGTAAGATAATATCAATAAAGAATTTATCTCTTAATTAAATCAGTTAATAAATATAAAATTGTGTTTAGAACAATTACTCATATCTCAGTAAAGGTTGTTAAGCACAAATTTTTGTTTTATTTAATAATTTTTTTGGCACAGGGAGGAGTGTTTGCCCAATCTACAACCAATGTGTCCATAACAGGAATTCCAGGAATTTTACCCAGTCCGTATTTCAGTGATTTTGAGCAAAATGTGTACAACGGGGTTTACCAGGTTCAGGCGAATGTCGTTGGTAATTCAACGGTAAACATTCGTTTTCATGTAACGGTTTCAAAAGACGGACAGGAACTGATTGATGAAACATCACTCCCGATAGAACTGAATCCCGGAATGAATCTACTTACACCATTCCCAAGATTTGTAAAATTTTCAAAAACTACAAACCAGGTAATGAGAGACCTTCCATCGGATATAGTGCAACAGGTAATCCAGGGGGGTACATTTCCGGAAGGAGATTATTCCATAACCATGCAGGCATATGAAGTGGGTTCAAATATACCGGCAGGTTCAGTTGGTATCGCGAACTTTATGGTTCGTTATCCCCAGCCCTCTGCTCTGTTATTTCCAGCCAATGCCTCTGAAGTCGGAGTCAATTTTCCGGTTTTTTCATGGACACCCGTACTGGCGCCTCGCGGTACAACGATTGAATATGATTTTTTGCTGGTAGAAGTCTTTGACAGGCAGAATCCCGGGGATGCATTGCTCAGTAACAGAGAACATGCTTCCATAGAGGTGATTGGAAACACAGCACTGCCCTATACCGGCGAATTTTTACCGCTTGAACAAGGCAAAACCTATGCCTGGCAGGTAACAGCAAGAGATGCCAACGATCAAATACCCATTAAAAACGATGGAAAAAGTGAGATTTATACGTTTACATACCTGGAGTCACAAGAGGAACCGATATCAGAACTGGAAGAGCTTGATGAAATTATTCTGATTCCTGATTTTGCCACATTGGTGGATCTGGATCAGTCTGAAATTGTAGAAACTGAAACCAGCTATGTTATCAACGGCTCAGCTACTCTTCAGCTTGATTTTTCTTTTATTGATGATGCTTCATTAAACGCATCACTACAAAATGTTGAAGTTCAAAAACGCAATTTGGATAACCCGGTATTACTTGCCGGCTCCTTGCAGGCAGAACCGGATGGCCTGGAGCATCTGTTATTCGCGGTTTCAGGGTATGCAGAATTCCGGAATATAACGTGGAATTTCGGCAGCGGTATGTCTGCTGAGCTGTCCGTCAAATCTCCGGAGGGTACATTCCTTGAGGCACACGGGGATATTGCACTTCAGCATGATGGCCTGCATGGTGAAGTTACAGCAACGGGTTCACCAATTTCATCGTTTCAGCATCAACTATTTGGGATTGATATTTTGGAGGTTTCGGCTAAATTCCCGGAAGGTCAAATATGGACATCCTCACAAGCCAGTCTGTTCGGTGACCCGGTCTGTGGTACATCAGATATGAGCGTTTTACGCGACCGGTTCAGAGTTGGCCTGAATTGTGATATCGAACAGACCCTGCCCATGGTGGATCATTCGCAAAACCTTGTTTTGAGTCTGCACGATCTGTATGGTCAAATAACCGGTTCCTGGGATGGCCGGTCCATCAGCTATGAGGTCAATACCTCTGCGGACATTGACCTGTTACTGACCGAAGACCGGCAATGCGGTGCATCTGCAACTTTGACGGTTTCTTCTGAAGATGGCATTGATGCCGGCGAATTTTCACCGACCTGCAATGTACCGCGGCCGGCTGTTGATTTAGGTTTCCTGCACGCAACAAAAAAAAACGTTTCTATTCATGAAATAGATGTAAATGAAGAGGCAGACGGTTTTGATTATGAAATTGCATTCGATACCCAGCTCTATTTCCCGTCGACCCCGGACCTCAGCCTTCCTGAACTTGAGGGAATTACGATTTCAAAAGATGGCATTGCATTTCGTGCACATGAATACACTCGCCGTGAATTACCTGTTAACAATGAATTTACAATCGGGAATTTTGAATTATTTTTAGAAAGGTTTGAGCTGGACAATTTTGTGTTTCCCTGGTTTGACTGGAATGGAGAAGGGGCAGGGCCATGGGAATTTGCGTTTGATGCAGGGTTGAGGCTGCCACTTTCTGATCACTTGCCGGATTGCTTTTCCGACACGATATTAATGATTGAAAATGCATCCGTTTCCGATGATTATGGGGGAGAAATGGCTGTAAGGGGAACCGCCGGCAGCACAGAGGCCGCAAGCTGCAGTTGGAATATCGGGCCAGGTTTTGACTTGCAGATTAACAGCTTTACCGGAGACGTTTTAATGGAAAAAACTCAAGAGGATTTTTCCCTGCAAACCGATTTTATGGTTGATGCAGACCTGTTTACGGAGGCCCCTTTCAATTGCTCCGGGGACTCGGTTATTGAGTTGGATGAATTTACAATGAGCCTTGAAGAGGGAGTCAATGCGGAATTATCTGATTTTGTACCGGATTGCCCTGTCAATATCGGACCCTTTACGGCTCATATCACAGATGGAACACTGATTTTTGAATATAGTGAAGAAGCCGCACAACGTGTCATTGTGGACGCCGATGCGGTGCTGGAGCTTTCCGGTAGGCAAAATGCAACCGGCTCATTCGTGTTGGATCTGACAACCGGTGAATTTTTGGATGTTCATTTTGAGATTGACGGACTGTTTGAGTGGGGAATACCAAGAGATGAACCCATCCTTGTGTTTACGATTGATGAAGCCTCTGTTTCAAAAGAGGGTCTTTTTATTGATGGCAGACACTCCGTGCAGACAGAAAGCCAACAAATTGGCACTACCTTTGATGACGTTCTGTTCGACTGGCAAAACTATGAGATTCTGGAAGGGCGAATCATTTTTGATCAGGGATTCGGGTTTACTGCGGGTGTTGATAGCGAAACGAACAGTCTGGAGTTTATGTCGGCAATTCAGGAGGCTGGCTTGAACCTCCATCCGGGGGTGTTAATGGAACTGGCCGGGGCTGTACAAATAGACACACTCGGGATTCGCTCATCGGGGTCTGCTTCAGCTTCAGTGAATCTCAAAGATATGGAGATGGATGGCCTTGAAGTGGAGTACAGTGATGATTTTGCGATCCATATTGATCCGTTGCAGATTACCTATGGCCGGGCTGATTTTTATTGGAATGACAGCCGGATTGCCTATGCAAATAACAGTGGTTTTTATCCGGACCAAAGCTTCTTTGATGAAGATCTGTTGCCGGATCGTATTCCGCTGCCCGGCGAAAATGTTGCATACTTACAAATCAGGGATGAAATTACCGGTGAGCTGCTTGTGAATGCCGAACAACTGGAGAATGGTACATACCGGATCGAAACCCAGGATGGCCAACCTCCGGAAATGGTCGTACCTGTGTTGCAGACCGTCGAAGAAACCACGCCTCCTTCAATCGCGGTTGAGCTGGATGATTTTGTGATTGACCCTGCTAATGGATCTTACGTCAGTGGAATGGCATTTGCGGAAGTAGACGACAATCATCCGATGAGTAACCGGCCCAACCTGCCCGTGCAGATTAACGAAATATTTTTTGCTGCGGGAGCCAATAACGCCGGGCGACAAATTACAGCACTGTTTCTGTCTGGCAATATTAAACTGTTTGATACAATTGTAGAAGGAGACGGGCAAAACATTAATCTTCATTTCGATAGCTCAGGCCTTCTGAAAGGTGGCTTTGTACTGCCCGGTGCGAATACGGAAATACCTCTTGACGGACCCGGCGGGAGAGTAGTATTGGCTGCCGATTCACTTTCCGGATCGTATGAGTGGGATCCCAGGCTGCCGGTTTCTTCCACGTTCAATATCAATATAGACGGGGGATTTCAGTTAAATGATTATGACGGAAGCAAAATTGTACGGGCTGATCTGGCGTTGGAGTACAACGAGCACGGGGTTCATATCAGTGATTTTAATCCCGGCGAATTGCTCGACTATACCCCCATCGATTTCGGTTTTTTTAGCTTCCATATACCGGCCGTCAACTCCCTGAACCTCTCGTATGATGAAAGAACCGGATTTGATTATTATGCCGCGCTGGATCTGGTTTTTGACCTGAATATAAACGAACAATCGGTACCCGTCCCCCTCGGGAATGTTGAAATCAGGCATGGTACGGGCTTTCACTTCCCCAAACAGGAGATTGATTTGGCCGAAGTTCCGGGGTTCAATATACCGGGTATTGATTTTGGTGAATTTCAGATAGAGCCGATCGCTTTCAGGCTTTCTGAATCCACATTTAATTGGAACGGGTGGTCTCCCGGTGATTTGCCCGGACTCATTCCACATCTCGATTTTGCTTTAAGCTTCCCTCAATTCAAACAGTCGGCCCCGAACATTGCAAACCTTTCGCTGACACTGCAGGATGCATCGTTCCGGCAGGGTATTTTGATCGGTGAAATTCTGCCGCTTGATGTTTCAATGCTCGATGCGTTTTTGCCGATCGGCTCAGGAGCAGGAATCAATCTCGATTCGGTAGGCGGAGAACTTTTTGAACAAGAAACGGAACAACGGTTTTCCATCCATTTCGACGGAACATTCGAAATGCCCGAATTTTTCACGGATTCAAATAACTCCTGTCCGCCTCCCGAAGTACGTGCCGAGCTGGTCCATACTACAAAAATCGAAGGTGTTATCAGCGGTATAGAACCCTGCGGCCGGCTGGATTTAGGGCCGGTAGGAGTCGCATTCGGTCAGTCTGATTTAGAATTTTTTGTAGATAACGATCAACAGCTCGCTACGCTTGAGGGCAGTGCAGAAGCCTTTATTCAAACCGAAGACGACAGGGAACTTGAAGCCGGCGGAGAGCTTTTGTTTGATCTGATCAGCGGCCGGATACTGGATGGCAGTTTATCCATCTCAAGAGAATTTCCCTGGTACTATCCCGCTTCAAATCCGTTTTTTGAATTCCGGGTAGAATCTGCCGAATTGAACGAAAATGGGCTGGTTTTTGATGCCGGGGGAGAGTTGGAGCTCGGCGAGGGGTCTGCCGGTGTAAACTTTCAGCAGATGACATTCGATATCCCCTCCGCGGTATTGATTGACGGCAGGGCTCAGATATTAAATGAAATTGCTTTCGACATATCACTGAGCCCGTCCGGGTGGTTGATTGCAAATCCCGATCAGGCGCCTGAATTCGACCAGGGGCTTCGGTTAACTCTTCCGGCAAATGTATCCATTGATGCCAACGGCATGGCCGCTGCAGGTCAATCGGAAGCAAGTCTCTACTTCGGGGATGAAAAGCATGATCAATTGCTTCTCGATTTTGTGAATACCCGGTTCGGGTTCGGCCCGGAACCCGCGGTTACAGAGGGCAGGGCAGACCTGATACTTGAAGAAGACGGTGAACAGCCCAACCGCCTGGGCTGGTACGATTCTGAAGGATTTCACCCGGATAACCTGCTTGCCGCTGTACCGTTACCTGAAATTCTTCCGCTTCCGCACGAAGATATTGCCTATATCGCCCTCACTGATGACCTGGGAAACAACCTGGTAGAAAGTGAAAATGTGAGTGAGGGGCTGAGCATTTCCACAATAAACTCCATTCCCATAGTGATTACCGCTTTTGAAGATAGTCAGGGTGATCCGTTAACTGTGGATGTTACATTTGATGACATCGTCATAAATGCCGCACTCGAAATGGTGGGCGGTACCATCCTGGCCGACCTTGAAGATTCCCCCTTACGCCTTGACGAACAATCGGGCTTGCCCTTTAGTATCACAAAATTGGAATATCGCCGGGAAGACGGAAAAAATTATCTTTATTCCGATGCCACATTGATGCTTCCCGGCGAACTGGAGGAATTAAAGGTGGCTGCGGAAGATATTGCTCTCGGCCCGGATGGGTTTGAAGAGGCAGTCATATCCCTCGGTGAGTATTCGGTAGCTTACGATTCGGATAATGAAGAAGTCGTTGCTGAACATGTGTTTGCCGATGGAGCATTTGCCGTTACACTACGCGGGGCTGAACTAAACTTCGGGGCCGATCCGGGTTACAGGATTTCCGGGGACATAACCAGCAATCTTTTCAGAAATGACAATGAGCATGCCATCGTACACCTTGGGGGAGAATATGGCGATTCCGAATGGATGTTCTTTGCCGAAAGCAGCCATCTGGCTCAGTTGCTGCCGGTCGGAACAGCCGAAATAGTACTGGATGATCTTGCTGCAGAAACCGAGGATGAACACTTTGCACTTTTGATTGAAGGCCGATTTAAGCTGCCCGACATTATCGGAGATAACATGGAAATTGGCATTAACCTCAGTGTGGGAACCGACGGGATTGATGCAGGGCAGGATGATTCATTTGCCGGAATAACCCTTTCACTTTTCGGGCAGCAGGATAATTTGAAGATCGATGATCTGGATCTTGAAATCACGGATGATTATCACCTGGTCATAAGCCTGGATGGAGATTTATCCTTCCTGGGGGAAGAGATAGCTGTCAGTGATTTTGAAATCGGATCGGACGGTACGTTTCGCGTCGACGGAGGCGCTAACTTGTTAGACGATACGGTAGAGCTGCTTGGTGATAACCTGGTGCTTACAACACTTGAGATTGGAAGCGCAGATGGAAAAGCCCGGCTGAGTGCGCGGGCCGATCTGCTTCTTCCGGAGCCAGTGAGAACCGATTCAGAAGTTGGCATCGACATCACACACCAGGGAGACGTAACCGTGGAGCAGCCAGACATAAACTTTACAGAAGTTTCCGAGGATATACCGGCCATTGGAACCGCCTCATTGGAGGGTGTGATATTTGACGTAAACAGCATCAGTGAGGTCGATTTTGGAATTTACGCCATGGCAAACCTGGAGTTCGAAAACTCTGATAATGGTACGATTAAGTTCGGTGAAGCTACAGGCAATACCGGGGATTGGGGGTTGAGACATCAATCAGGGGAATCACTTGAATGGCGGATCACCGAGATTCCGGAATTTGAGTTCGAAAATGAGATGTTCAATTTTGCTGTCACTCCGGGGGCCGGAGATGTGGGGGAGGCAATGGAAGAGTTCGGGGTTGTTTTGAATGTTAATGCCGGGCTCGCAATCGGCGGGGTAGGCGGCTCTATTGCTTTTAATGGAATGGTTATCAGCACCAGTGGACTTGATGATCTCGGAGAATTTCAGAACGCCGACCTCCATATTGGCGGAGATGATGAAGACGGCATTATCAGTCTCGCTTTGGACTCATTCGAATATGAAAGAGATGGCGGAGAACTGGACATTGAGGCTGCCGGTGGCAATGTGGACGACCCGGATGTTCAGAAAAATCCCGAAGTGGTTACAGAATCCATCAGCACGTTAAGACACATTGTTTTTTCAGGTGAAATAACCATGCCGGGCTCAATCTCCGGCAATGTGGATGAGGTTTTATATTATGAAACAACCGAGATGACTCACCTGGCCATTAAAAATGCTGAACTCGAGCTTAGCAACCGGGCCGAATTGACCGCCAGCCTTGAATATGAAAATTACGGAGGGGGGAACTTTGCACTCTATGTAGCCGGAGGCGCCATTTATTCACCGCCGGGAGGGTCGGATTATGAACTTCGTGCACTCGGTAAAATGGAGAACCTGGAAGATCATTTCAGCTTTGGAATATTTGTAAAACTGGATGCCGAAGTTCCCATTGTACCCGGCATACTTACATTAACCTCATTCGGAGGCGGTTTTTTCTACAACGCAGACGAGAGCGATTTTGACAATGTACTTGCGCTGGCAGATTACGATTTGACCCATGATAACGCACCCTGGGAGGAAGAGGTAATGGGACAGCCGGGAGGAGGGGTCGATTTTGCAATCATCGTATATTCGGGAGCCGGGATCATCGGCAGCGAAGGAAATTATATTGTGGATGCCAATGCATTCCTGTTTATAACATCGGATTGGCTGGCAATAGATCTTGAGGCGACGGTTTTTGAAGGAACACCTGCAGAAATACAGGGAGGGATGTACCTGAATATGCGGTGGAGTCCTATTGTGATGTTTGACGGGGGGTTTAACGCAGAGCTTACCGGCAGCGCTGAGCGTGTTGCCAGCGGTAATTTTGAGCTTCACTTTCAGGTTGCCAGGGAAACCGTGGGAGAAGGCTCAGAAACCGCATGGGCCGTGAACGGAGGGGTTGATGTGGAAGTCTTGAGGATTCTCAATTTTAGCGGGGAGTTCATAGCCGGTAATAACGGCTTTTATTTCAATCTTGGAGTGCCCTATGAATTTGACGTAAAACTTGTCTCCGCTTCCGCTATGCTTGATCTGGAGTTTTGGTGGGTGTTTGATCAGCAGTTGGGTGCGCATATCGAATTTTCAGTAGAAATAAGAATGTTTAGCGGGCTCT
>SKYV01000266.1 GCA_007127745.1 Balneolaceae bacterium | reverse complement strand
TGAGTTCACCCCCATTTCCATTCCAGGAGTAGCTCCTTCGCCCAAACATCAGGGGGAGAGGTGCCACGGAATTTTGCTCTCTGCCCAAAATTACGATTTTGATCCCGTACTGAGCGGCCTTGAAATATTTTCAGTTCTGATGCAGGCTACGGATCATTATGAACTTCACTCATTCCGGTATCTGTTGGCCGGCACCCGCGAAATCGACCGTTTGATACGCGGGGAAATTCAAGCCGACGACCTCGAGTTCAATTTGGGTGATTATCTGGAGCAGCGGCAGCCTTACCTTTTGTACGATTAGGCAGAAAAAGGGTATTTCTGATCGAAAGTGCCCCTGTTACTGGCGCAAGCTTATTTGGGTGATCTTTGTCTTCGCCACTCGTAACAAACCAGGGACGCACTCACGGAGGCATTCAGTGATTCAACTCGGTTTTGCATGGGAATGGAGAGAAGAAAATCGCAATGTTCAGAAGTTTTTTTTCGAAGACCGCGGCCTTCATTTCCAATGACAAAACCCATTGGTACATCAAAATTCTGATCCCAAAGCAGATCTCCATCCATATCGAGTCCGGCTATCCAGAAGCTGTTTTCTTTGAGGGTGAGTATGGCCTGATTCAGGTTTACGGCCCGTACAATCGGAATACGGCCTGCTGTGCCGGCGCTGGTTTTAAAAACGGTAGCATTTACCGGAGCCTGACGGTGTTTGGCGACGATAACCGCACTAATTCCCGCTGCGGCTGCCGTTCGCAGAATTGCCCCGAAATTGTGGGGATCTTCAATTTCATCCAGCAGCAATACAGCAGTATCAGCGGTGGGCTGAACAGTTTCCAGCCAATCTTCAAATTCTGTGTATTCTGCCTGGCTCACAGCTGCCACAATTCCCTGATCATTTACCCGGCCAACCATGTCAAAAAGTTTGGAGCCAGGAACGTCTGCCACCGGAATACGGTTATCGGATGCAGCAGTAAGAATGTAGGAAAGCGAATGTTTTTTAATGCCTTTCCGCAGAAAAATTTTTTCAATTTGTTCCGGATTGGTTTTTAATAATTCCTCAACCGGATTTCTGCCGTAGATATATTCGTTGTTTTCTTTCACAAAGATGCAAAGTTATTCAAATTGACGATTAGTTTGTTTAATTTATTTAAAGCAGAGGTTAATTTCCTGAAAACAAAAATTTACTCAGCTTGCTTGAATCTAAAATATCTGGATCATGACAACAGATCCCAAAAAAGCCCGGTTTCAATATGAAGATATTCAACTTCAGTCCGGGCGCAAAAAACGCAAAACCGGCATTCGGTTTCGTTCATTAATCACAAACAGCCATACTCTTATTCCGCTGTTATCCGGTATCATTCAGGTGATTGCCGGGCTAACACTGGTCTGCATTACAATTTTAGGATTGGTTTCACTTTTGTGGGTTGCGGCATTGGTTAGTTTAATGGGATGCATTTTGAGTATGATGGGAGCATTTTTAATCTATCAAACCGTGACCAAAGAGGGTTCATTCGATTCGCTTCTGAACCAGGCCATCCGGCGGGTAATCAACTCACAAAATTAGTGAACATGCCGTTTTCACCGGAAGACAAAGAGAAGTATGAGATCTATTCCGAAGTGCACCTCCGTTCAGAAAAAGATCTGACAGATGCCGAAAAAATCACGGCCCTGAACAAGAAAAACCGTTCTAAAACCATTCATCTTGTTGTAAATATAGCCATTATTATTGTTTTTGCGTTTATGTTTGCGGCCGGCCTTACCACATTTGCAAACTGGTTTTACTACATTTTGTTTGGGGTTTTTGCACTCAATTTAATTTTGATCCACCTTCAAAAGAAACAGATCAACAGCCTTATTGACTACCTGAATTACAAAATAGAGAGAGGTTTCTGAGTTATTTTACTCTGGTGATGGCATATTCAGAAGAAATAATGGTTTTTATAAATTAAACGGGCAAGTAACGTTAGAAAAGTTTAAGTTTTTTGCAGAGATTTTGTATTTGGTTTGAATGGCAGCCGGGAGCCTGCTATTTTCCATTTTCCGCTAAAAATTCTTCATACATAATGGCTGCAAAATATATATTTGTTACGGGTGGTGTTACCTCATCACTTGGAAAAGGCATCATTTGTGCATCTCTAGGAAGGCTGTTGGTTGCCAGGGGGCTCAGGGTAACAATTCAAAAGCTGGATCCCTACATTAATGTGGATCCCGGAACCATGAATCCCTATGAACACGGTGAAGTGTATGTAACCGATGATGGTGCCGAAACCGATCTGGACCTGGGGCATTATGAACGGTTTTTGGGAATTCGCACATCACAACAAAATAATGTGACCACAGGCAGGGTCTATTTCGATGTGATCTCTAAAGAACGGCAGGGAACGTACCTTGGAAAAACCGTTCAGGTAATTCCCCATATCACAGACGAAATCAAATCGCATGTGGTGAAGCTTGGCGAATCAGAAAAATATGATGTGGTAATTGTGGAAATTGGCGGAACCGTTGGCGACATCGAAAGCCTTCCCTACATCGAAGCCATGCGTCAGCTTCGTTATGATGTAGGCCGGAGTAATACTCTTTCCATTCATCTCACACTGGTGCCATATCTTGCCGCTGCAGGAGAATTGAAAACCAAACCCACCCAGCACTCTGTAAAAACACTCTCCGAGAGCGGATTGAGTCCCGATCTGCTGGTATGTCGCTCAGAATATCAGCTTGATGAGGGCATAAGGAGAAAAATTGCCCAGTTCTGTAATGTTGATATCGAAGATGTTATTGCTTCACTGGATGCAGAGAGTATTTACGAAGTGCCGCTTTTAATGCAAAACGAAGGATTGGATGCCAGAGTTATTCAGAAACTGAACCTGCCATCAAAAAATGCTGATCTGGAAAAGTGGAAAGAGTTTATCGAAAAAATTAAAAACCCATCCTATGAGACAAATATTGCCCTTGTCGGTAAATATGTAGAACATCATGATGCCTACAAATCAATAGTGGAAGCGTTGATACACGGCGGTGCGATGAACGATGCAAGGGTCAACATCCGATGGGTACAGTCTGACTATCTGACCGAAAAAAATGTTGCTAAAATGTTGAAGGGTGTGTCTGGAATTCTGGTTGCGCCGGGATTTGGAGACCGGGGGATAGATGGGAAACTGAGTGCAGTGAAATTTGCAAGAGAAAACAACATCCCGTTTTTTGGAATTTGCCTGGGAATGCAGTGCGCAGTGGTAGAATTTGCCAGAAATTGTGCCGGAATGCCTGAAGCAAACAGCACTGAGTTTGATGAAGATACCCCCTATCCGGTGATTGACCTGATGCCGGATCAGCGTGAAATTCAAGACAAAGGCGGGACAATGAGGCTGGGTACGTATGATTGTAAGCTTATAGAAAATTCAGCTTCCTGGAATGCCTATGACCAGGAGTTGATTGAAGAGCGCCACCGGCACCGGTTTGAACTGAATAACAAGCTGCGCGAGAAACTGGTAGGAAACGGGCTCGATATTGCCGGAATTAATCCCGAAAAAGATCTTGTTGAAATTGTTGAAATTCAATCACACCCCTGGTTTGTTGGTGTTCAGTTTCATCCCGAACTTAAAAGTACGGTAAACGATCCGCATCCCTTATTTGCAGCATTTGTTGAAGCGGCGCTGCAAAACGAAAAAGAAAATTTGAAACAAATCAGCCATCAAAAACAACCTGCCTGATTGTGTCTGAAAATACCTTTTCCAATAAATTACGAATCAGAGCAAGTGCCATAATTGTAAGTGATAACAGGCTGCTTCTGATCAAACATGATTTGCCAACTCGCGAAAACCCGGTGTGGATGCCACCCGGCGGCGGTGTTTCTTTTGGAGAAACCCTCGAAGATGCACTCACACGAGAAGTAAAAGAAGAAACCGGCCTGATTGTTCAGCCTTTAAAACTGCTTTGGATTCATGAATTTCTTGAAAAACCCTATCACGCTCTCGAATTTTATTTCGAAAGTTCAATTTCCGGAGGCATGTTGAAACTGGGCAGGGATCCTGAAATTCCTGAGAACGATCAGATTCTGCTGGAACTCAAATTTATTTCATCCCAAAAAGCAGAGGAATTGCCGGTTTATCCTGAATTTCTAAATGATTTTATTTCAAGCGGGTGTGATTTACCGAATGAAATACAGTACGAAAAAAGCTCGTAACATTATTTTCAATGATGCTTTTCGGCAGCTACGTTTTTTCTGATGAAACAGGCCTGGTCTATTCGGCTTTTCTCAAATTTCGATTTATTCAAAAATACGATCCATTATGCGGCTTTTATTCATTCTTTCCACAATAATATTTCTAATATCAGCTTGCTCAGATAATCGTGAGGATGCTTTCATAATTCATAATGTCAATGGATACACGCTTCTCGAAAGTGGAACTCTGCATGAATTTGAAGCTCTGGCCGTGCGGGATGGCCGGGTTGTGGAAACAGGTTCTGCTGAAGCTTTATTTGAACATTATCCACGATTTGAAAAGATAGATGGAGGTGGCCATACGTTGTTGCCAGGCTTAATTGATGCCCACGCCCATGTGATGGGTCTCGGTATCCGTGAACTCGACCTGGATCTTTCAGGAATTCGCTCTCTCGAAGAAACGCTCGAAGCCATTCAGCAATTTGCAGCCGAAAATCCTGAGAAGGAATGGATTACCGGGCGCGGATGGAATCAGGTATTATGGGGGAATGATGAATTTCCTGCGGCCGAAGATATTAACCGAGTTGTGGCCGATCGGCCGGTTTATCTCACACGGGTTGACGGCCACGCGGCATGGGTGAACAGCAAAGCCATGGAACTGGCCGGTATTGACCGTGACACACCTGATTTGCAGGGAGGTGTGATTCTGAGAAATGAGGAGGGTGAGGCAACCGGCATCCTGGTGGATACAACCATGAGATATGTTCGCGAGGTGATTCCTGAACGAACCGATGAAGATTATGCGAAAGCTCTGGAACTGGCACTTGCTGAAATGGCCAGGTTCGGGATTACATCCGTTCACGACGCCAGAACCGACACGTATGAATGGGAGTTGTACAAAAATTTTGCCGATGAAGGGCGGCTGCTAACCCGTATTTACGCCATGATTGCAGGAGCCGGCGAAATATTTGACGAGATGGCCGCTGATGGTCCTCTTGAAAGCTATGCGGATGATCTTCTGGCACTGCGAAGTGTGAAAATATCGGCAGATGGCGCCCTGGGAAGCCGAGGGGCCGCACTGATTGCAGATTATCATGACGATCCCGGCAACCGTGGTCTTTTATTCTACGATCAGGATGAGCTGAACGCCATGTTACTGAAGGGAGCATCTGCAGGATTTCAAATGAATATTCACGCCATCGGGGATGCTGCCAACCGACAGGTATTGGATGCGTTTGATTATATATACAGAGAACTGGACAACCAGGAGCAGTTGCGCCACAGAATTGAACATGCCCAGGTTGTGGCCCTGGAAGATATTCCGCGATTCAGAGAGCTCGGGCTCATTGCATCCATGCAGCCCACCCACGCCACGAGCGATATGAACATGGCCGAAGACAGAGTCGGTTCAGAAAGAATTAAGGGAGCTTACGCATGGCAAACATTTTTAAATCAGGGGACGGTTATTGCCGGAGGATCAGATTTTCCCGTGGAAGATGTAAACCCGTTTTACGGGCTCTATTCAGCCGTTACCCGCAAAGATCATGAAGGCATGCCACCGGGCGGATGGTATAGCAAGCAGCGGATGAACAGGGTGGAAGCACTTAAAGCTTTCACACTCGATGCGGCCTATGCTGCCCATCAGGATGGGGTGATTGGAACTCTTGAGCCGGACAAATGGGCGGATTTTATTTTGATTGACAGAGACTTTTTTGAGATGGATGCATCGGAGATTTGGCAAACTAATGTGCTCGAAACCTGGCTGGCCGGAGAAAAAGTGTTCAGAAGAGAATTATGAATATCAGGATTGAACAATTAAACCCGATTATTGGTGATTTTGAGGGAAATAAATCACTAATTTTTGCCTCCCTGAATAAGGCTGAATCCGACAATATTGATTTGTTGATTCTTCCTGAAATGGTAGTAACGGGTTATCCCGTGCAGGACCTTCTCGAAAACGAATCTTTCAGGGAGCGATGCTATCAGGTGAACGAAGAAATTGTTACTTCAACCCGAAATACGGCACTTCTGTTTGGAACCATCACTCCCAACCGGCAACAATTCGGCCGGAAAATGTACAATTCTGCCATACTTGCCGAGGCCGGCCGGCAGACGGGAATCACTCACAAAACACTGCTACCTACCTACGATGTTTTTGATGATTTGAGATATTTTGAATCAAACCGGGAGTTTTATTGTCTGGAGTTGAAGGGAGTACAACTTGGCGTGACCATTTGCGAGGATATCTGGTACAATCAGAATGAGGTTCAGTATCACACCTACCAAACCGATCCCGCTCAACGGCTGAAAGAAGCCGGTGCGGATATTATTATCAATATTTCGGCATCCCCTTACACCAAAACAAAGCATGAAAACAGAAAGGCGATGCTCCGCGGTCACGCTAAAAATCTGGGATTACCGGTACTGTATGCCAATCAGACAGGCGCACATAATGAGATTGTGTTTGATGGAGATTCTCTGGCGGTTACATCCGGGGCAGATGTGATTGCCCGAACCGAGCCTTTTCAACCCTCTTTTACGGATGTGGTATGGGATAATCAGAAAAAGGAACTTTTTCCCGGAAAAAAAACGGCACCTCAGCCATATCCTAAAAATAAAATGGAGCGTCAGTTTAAAGCACTGATTTGCGGGTTGAGAGATTATATCCACAAAACCGGGATTACGAAAAAAGTTGTACTGGGGCTGAGCGGCGGTATAGATTCGGCCCTGGCTTGTGCAATTGCAGTTGAGGCACTGGGCCGCGAAAATGTAACTGCAATCACCATGCCTACAACATTTTCGAGTAAAGGCAGCGTGGAAGACTCCCGGAAACAGGCAAACAATTTTGGTATCGAACTTTTTACACTTCCTATTCAAACCGTGTATGATGAGGTAAACAAGGTGTTACATCCTGTTTTTGAAGGAACGGAATTTGATGTAGCGGAGGAAAATATTCAAAGCCGGATACGCGGCACCCTGTTGATGGCCTATGCCAATAAACACAACTATTTTTTGCTGGCAACGGGCAACAAATCGGAATATGCGGTAGGTTATGCTACACTCTACGGAGATATGAACGGTGCGCTTGCCGTAATTGGTGATTTGTATAAGACCGAAGTGTACGAACTGTCGCAGTGGTTAAACGACGAGTATTTTAACAAAGAGATGATTCCGAACTCTGTTTTGACCAAGCCGCCGAGCGCTGAATTAAGGCCGGACCAGAAAGATACGGACAGCCTGCCGCCCTATGAAGTTCTGGATGAAATACTTCATAGATATATCGAACTGCAGGAGCATCGTAACCAGATTATTTCGGGCGGATTTTCTGCTGATGTGGTAGATAAAGTGCTTACTTTGGTAGATTACAGCGAATATAAACGCTGGCAGGCCGCACCGATATTGAAATTGAGTTCCAAGTCATTTGGCTCCGGCCGCCGCTGGCCACTTGTGCAAAAATGGACATCCGATTATAAAAAATGAAAAAACCCCGAAAACCGGCCACAGGTTTTTCGTTTTTTTAATTTCGAGTGATATTTTTCTGTATTATAAAGCGTTGGAAATCCGCTAACTGTTTTTACAGAACAGAAACTTGATTTCGATTTTCAGAAAAGAGCATTAACCACTATCTAATTTGCTGTTAGGTTCCAATTCAAATAAAACCAGTTTATGAAAAAAACGCTGCTATTCCTCTCTGTTTGCCTGATCGGATCATCTGTATTTGCTCAGGATTCTCAAAGAGAAACACCAAAAGTAGAAATACCTGCTATTTTACTTCCATACTCCAATCCTCTCACTGAAACCAGGGATGAATCTGATGTGGGTGAACAGCCAGTAATTTCTGCTGAGATTGACAGAGAAATTTTACGCAGAATTTCTAACGCATATAAAAGGCATGTTCTGGCTATAGATGCACAGGTACAGGGAGACCTGGTGCAGGCTGAAACCTATATTAACGAAGCGTTTGCGTCCATTCAGCAGTTGATGGATGACTATCCTGAGATACAAAGTAACAGGCGTTTTGCCGAACTCTACAGATCAGTAATGGCTGAACACAGTGAGTTTTACGGCATCACGGAGATGA
Source organism: Balneolaceae bacterium (assembly GCA_007127745.1). GTDB lineage: Bacteria > Bacteroidota > Rhodothermia > Balneolales > Balneolaceae > Rhodohalobacter. Next base: position 9,932 of record SKYV01000266.1, on the reverse strand, counting down.
GAAGTGAAACCGAAGGGGATATCTTCGAAATCCGGGAGGAGCTTTTTTCCGAGCAGGACGACTGGGTTGCCGAAGGATATGCCCTGCCCGAAAATCTGACGATCAATGAAACTGATGTGCCGCTGATTCAAAATCAGCATGTAAATCGCCATTTAATGTATTACACGCTGCGCCGTCCGGATGTGATGGAGCGCTGGCTGGAGCGATCGGAATATTATTTCCCGATGATGCGCGAAATTTTTGAAGAAGAGGGTGTTCCCACAGAACTAATTCACCTTTCCATGATTGAAAGCGGCCTGGTGCCTACGGCGAGAAGCTGGGCAGCTGCTGTTGGCTTATGGCAGTTTATTCGGGCAACAGGTGCCGTTTACGGCCTCGAGGTAAACTGGTGGGTAGATGAGCGGCGCGATCCGCTTAAATCCACAAGAGCGGCGGCACGCCATTTGGGTGATTTACATGATATTTGGGGTGATTGGCATCTTGCACTGGCCAACTACAATTTGAGTCCGAGAGGGTTGAGGAGAGCCATAAATGCAGCCGGTGGTGTGGAAGATTACTGGGTGGCCTATCCCTATCTGCCAAGAGAAACCAGGGGATATGTGCCCGGTTTTATAGCTGCAAGCATGATAGCCATGAACCCGGAGGAGTTTGGATTTGAGCGGCCAAACAATGGAAGAAATTTTGAATTTGATGTTGTTGAAGTAGATGGGCTGATGCCGCTCGAAGATCTTGCAGAAGCGGCCGGAATTACCATTGAAGAGCTACGCAACCTGAATCCGGAGTTGTTGAGATGGGCAACACCGCCCGGAGGCAACTACCCCCTGAAAGTTCCTGCAGGCTCAAAGGATGAATTCCTGGCGGCCTATCAGGAAATTCCAACAGAAAACCGTGCTCAAGAAGTGGCCATGCATACTGTAAGCCGGGGTGAAACACTCGGTTACATTGCACAGCGTTACGGCACCTCCGTCCGTGCATTGTACGAATCAAATGAAGGCCTTACCAGCACCATACATCCCGGCCAGAGAGTTGTGGTTCCAGTAGCGGCCGGTTCAGCCGAACAGATTGCCGCAGACAGGCCGTCTAATCAGCCTACACGATCATCTTCATCATCCTCACAGCAGCGAACCCAGGCACAAGCTCCTGCAAACACATCGGCGGTAACGTACACTGTAAAAAGCGGTGATACCATTGGCCATATTGCTGAATGGTATGATGTAAGAGCCTGGCAAATCCGCTCCTGGAACGGAATTGGCAACACCATTCGCGTAGGGCAGCGGCTCACCATACATGTACCCAACAGCCGGCAGAATTTTTATGCACAAATCAACGATCTGACATTTGCCCAGAAACAGGAACTGCAGCGCAGGCAGCGTTCCGGCGAAAATATCTACGACATCCGGTTCGACGGATCATCATCCGGCGGGAGTGATACAATCACATACACTGTCAGAAGGAATGATACGTTAAGTAGTATTGCAAGGAATCACGGCGTATCAATTTCTGATATTCAGGATGAAAATAATTTAAATGGAACCCGAATCTACGCCGGCCAAACATTGAAGATTACAAGGTAATCATTACTGCATGACACGAACCGGCAAATTATTTGCAACATTTCTTTTAGCAAGTTTTCTGATTGTATCAGGTGCGTTTGTTGCATACAGTGACCTTTTTTTTCAGATCAAAAAACAGCTTACCATTTTCAATGATGTGTACAAGGAGGTTGCTACTCAGTATGTGGATGAAGTGAGCCCCGAGTATTTGATGAAGAAAAGCATCAACGCCATGCTAGAAACTTTGGATCCCTACACCGTATTTATTGATGAGGGAGAACAGCAGCGACTCGAAATTCTATCATCCGGATCTTACGGTGGTATCGGTTTGGAAGCCGGCTACAGGGGAGGCCAGATTGTAATTATCGCACCGATTGAAGGATATCCTGCGCAGCGAGCAGGTCTTCGGGCGGGAGATGTCATCGAAGAGATCAATGGTGTTGTTGTACAGGGCCTGTCACCCGAAGAAGTGCAGCAATTGACGGTGGGCGATGTGGGAACGGAGATTTCCATCAAAATCAGGCGGCCGGGAATTGATGACAGCATTGTTTTTACCATCGAAAGAGAAAGGATTGAAGTTAAAAACATCAACTTCGCAGGCCTGGTTGGCGAAGAAAAAAATATCGGGTACATACAGCTTACCCGGTTTGGGCATCAGGCAGCCGAGGAAGTCAGACAAGCCCTGTCTGAACTTGATGATGGAGAATCGTTCGAAGGGTTGATTCTGGATCTGAGAAATAATCCCGGCGGACTGCTGAATGAAGCCGTTGAATTGATTGACAAGTTTATTGAACCGGGTGTTACTATTGTGGAAACCCGGGGGCGGCGCGATTCTCACAACAGTACCATGGTAACCAGCGAACCGGCACTTTATATAGATTTGCCAATTACCGTTTTGATTAATGAGGGAAGTGCCAGCGCCTCGGAAATAGTTGCAGGTGCATTTCAGGATCTGGACCGGGCTGTTGTGATCGGAGAAAACAGCTTCGGTAAAGGGCTTGTTCAGACCATCCGTCCGCTATCGTATAACACCTCGCTCAAACTCACTATCTCAAGATATTACATTCCAAGCGGACGCAGTATTCAATCTGTTGATTATTCAGGGCCGGTTGCCGGTTCGGAGCAGATGATTCCCGATTCGCTTCGGCGGGCGTTTCAAACAAAAAACGGCCGTGTGGTTTTCGACGGACATGGTATTGAGCCGGATATAGCAGTAAGCGAGCATTCAACATCTCTTATAGATTTGGCGCTTCAGCAAAATAACAACTATCTGTTTTTTGTGAATGAAATGATTGCCGGCCTCGATTCTGATGAAACCCCGGAAATGCCCGATGATCTGTTTGACCGGTTTGCCCGTTTTCTGATTGAAGAAAACTTTACATTTGAAACACCCGCTGATCGCCATCTTCAGGCCATCGAATCAAACCTGGATAATTTTCCGGAAGATTCATCTGCAGAAAAAAATATTGATGAACTGAAGGCGCTGCTACGGGATTATAAGATTTCTCAAATATATGATAATCAGGATGTAATTGAGAGAAATCTGAAAGCGCAATGGATTTCTCAAACGATGGGAGAGCAGGAGCGTTACCAGGCTATTCTGGATATTGATGACCTTGTGAAGAAGGCAATAGAAACGTTGAGTAATCCTTATCGGTATCAAATTGTGTTGAGGCCTTAATTTTTGGGCAAAGCAGATCTACATATCCATACAAATGCATCCGACGGGAAATTGGCCCCGGTTGATTTATTGGAAAAGGTGAGTAAGAAGGGCCTGAAAACCATTTCGATCACCGATCATGATACCATTTCGGGATACCTGGAGGCCAAACAATATGCACAAGATTTGGGAATTGAGTTAATTTCCGGTGCAGAAATAACCGCCATCTGGAAAGAAAAAGAAGTACATTTGCTGGCTTACTGTTTTAACGATCAGGATGAGGGCGTTAATAATTTATTGTTGAGACAAAAAAGGGCAAGGCGTCTCAGAATGCGGGCAATTGTAAAAGAGCTGAATAAAAAAGGTATTGAGATCGAATATGACGAAGTAAGAGCCCTTGCTCACAAAAGTAATATCGGCCGGCCGCATGCAGCTTCTCTGCTTATAAAAAAAGGATATGTATCGAGTGTACCTGAAGCATTTATCCGTTATCTTTCAGAGGAACATCTGAAAAAGATTCAGACCGAATATGCGGGTATTAAAGAGGTTGTTTCGGTTATTCAAAATGCCGGTGGTGTTTTATCAATTGCCCATCCGGGACCGTTGTATTCACAGCCGGAAATAGATGATTTGTTATCTTATGGAGTTGATGGAATTGAGTGCATCCATCCGAGCCATAATTTTAATGTTCAGCGCAATTTTATAAAAATCGCAAAATCGAGAAATTTATTGATAACCGGAGGTAGTGATTTTCACGGTAACAGTAGATCCGAATACGATCCCTATCTGGGAGTGGTAACGCTGAGCAGTGACCATGTGGCATCCATTAAGCGAACATCCATGCACCGCAGAAACATGAAAACTTAACAAACAGTTTATTATGACAGTAAGTAAACATCAGGGCGTGCGCTGGGAATCCCGAAAAATTGCTGTAGTTGCAGCCAGGTGGAATTCATTTATAACGGACGAAATGATGGAAGCTGCTGTTGAGGCACTGCGATCGAAGGGAATAAAAGAAACCAACATTGTTCAGTATCGCTGCCCCGGATCGTTTGAGCTTTCACTGGCTTGCAAATGGTGCCTGGAACATTTAAGTGTTGACGGAGTAGTGGCTATTGGTGCCGTAATCCGTGGAGAAACTCCGCATTTCGATTATGTTTGTGATTCAGTAACCCGTGGAATTACCGACTTGAATTTGAAATACAGCAAGCCGGTAGCGTTTGGAGTTCTCACAACAGATACTGTAGATCAGGCATCCGAAAGAGCCAGCACGGATAAGGGAAATAAAGGTGCTGAGGCAGCAGTTGCTTTGTGTGATATGCTTGAATTAGAGCATTCAATGAAACGGCAGGATATGTAAAATAAGCTTGAAAAACATAGAAAATACCCCTAATTTATAGGGCTACAAAGATTTCTACAAAATGGCCATAGAACCACTAACATTAACGGATACAGATCAAACCGAGCAGGATAAAAAGCTACAGGAAAAATTAAAATCTACGGGATCTATTCCGACTCATATTGCCATTATCATGGATGGAAATGGCAGGTGGGCACAGAAGAAAGGGAATATCCGGCTTCATGGCCACAAAGCAGGAGTAGAATCCGTAAGAGATATTACCGAATCCTGTGCGCAGCTGGGTGTAAAACATCTTACACTGTATGCGTTTTCTACAGAGAACTGGAACCGTCCGGCAGCAGAAATTAATGGTTTGATGAAATTACTGGTTCAGTCTCTGCGTGATGAAGCCGGAAGGCTGAAAAAGAATGATATCAAACTGGTAACCATTGGTCAGATTGAGAGGTTACCGGAAAAATGTCAGAGGCAATTACAAGAAGTGAAGGAACTGACGAAAGACAACAGCAGAATGCAGCTATGTCTGGCTTTAAGTTATTCCGGAAGGTGGGACATTACCGAAGCCGTGAAGCAGATTGCCCTTCAGGTGAAAGGTGGCGCCATAAATCCCGAAGATATTAACGATGACCTGATCGGTTCTTTCCTGTCTACAGCCTCCGCTCCCGATCCGGATCTAATTATACGAACAAGCGGTGAATTCAGGATCAGTAATTTTCTGCTTTGGCAGCTTGCCTACTCCGAATTGTACATTACCAAAACCTACTGGCCGGATTTTAGAAGAGATGAACTTTACCAGGCAATATATTCTTTTCAAAAACGTGATCGAAGATACGGGAAAGTAAAAAACGGACATACCAAAAGTATCTCCGCATCAGTTATAAACCAAATTATATCGTAAACTGAAGAAAAGTTTGTATTACGTGTTTAAATTGAAGCATCTCTTTACAGCCACACTCTTTTTTCTCGCAGGAATTTTCATCATACAGGATTCCAATGCACAGGATACCGGGGAGTTTCGTATTCAGGATCCTACCACATCCACCTCATCACAGTATGAAATCCGTGAAATAGACGTATCCGGGTTAATTACAGCAAGGGAAACCTACCTGATTAGCAGTAGCGGATTGCGGGTTGGGCAAACCATAGAAATACCCGGTGATGATATTTCCAATGCTATACGGCAGCTCCATCGTACCGGCCTGTTTTCAGATGTGGAAATTTTGCACCAGCGTGTGGGGTCCAGTGGCGTAAATATTGAAATTCGTGTACAGGAACAACCGCGGCTCCAGCGCTATGAAATTGAGGGAGTGAGACGCTCACACCGGCGCGACCTCAGAGAAAAACTGAACCTTTTATCCGGCTTTGCAGTTACCAACTCGGTACGCGAACAGGCACTTAAAACCATTGAGCGATACTATCGCGAAGAGGGCTACTGGAATACAGAAATCACCCTCCATGAAGAGATTACCGATGATACTCGAAACCGGGTAACTTTGACTTTCGAAATTGATCCAGGAGAGAGAATTAAAGTCAGGGAAATTAATTTCCATGGAAACGAAGAGTTTAGTGACCGGAATCTTCGAAGTGAGTTTTCAACCATTAAACAAGACCGCTGGTGGAGAATTTTCAGGCGGCACGTATTTACACAGGATGATTATGATGAAGGTATTACCAATGTGTTGCAACATTACCGCGACCATGGCTTCCGGGATGTTAGGGTACTTACAGACACCGTTTATGTAGACGACTGGCGAAGAAAAGAAGGGGTTTACTTTGATATCCACATAGAGGAAGGCCCGCAATATCGAATTCGAAATATTGAGTGGGATGGGAATACGGTTTATTCAGATGAGGAGCTTACAAATTTTTTCGGTTTTGAGAGAGGAGACGTGTACAATGAAACCAAATTCGAAGAAAATCTCACCTATAACCGAAATGAAACCGATATAACCAGCCTCTATAACAACATCGGGTATCTGTTTTTCCATGTAGAACCCGAAATTCGTATTGTTGACGGCGACTCGCTGGATGTTTCTTTTATGATTATTGAAGATGAGATTGCAACCATCCGTAGAGTTTCATTCACCGGAAATACAAAAACACACGACGATGTAGTAAGGCGGACCATTCGAACCGTACCCGGCAACACCTACAGCCGTTCTGCCATTGTGCGTTCTATCCGAGAGCTGGGACAGCTTGGATATTTCAATCCCGAGGGAATTCAACCCGATCTTCAGCCAAATCGCGAAGAAGGAACCGTTGATATCACCTACGATCTGGATGAATCTCAGGGAACGGACAACTTTGAATTTTCCGGTGGTTTTGGTGGCCGGCAGATGGGAGTAATTCTGGCAGCACGTGTGAATTTCAACAATTTTTCCGCACGCCGTATGTTCGAATCGGGTGGATGGAACCCCATCCCATCGGGTGATGGCCAGCGACTCTCACTGGGTGTACAGGTAACCGGCCGTGGTTATCGTAGCTACAACTTCAGTTTTACTGAACCCTGGCTGAGAGGGCGGCCAACGTCGCTGGGTGTAAGCCTGTCGTACGATTACCTGAATTATTCGAGACAGAGATCATTCGGTGGTATACAGATGCCCGACCGAAGAAATGAACTTTTTTCAGCCAGTACCAGTATAGGGCGGCGGTTGCAATGGCCTGATGACTATTTTTCTCAGCGATTTATTTTAACCTACAACCGGTTTAATGTTCTCGGGTTCAGCCATATTTTTGAAGACGGATCTGCCGATATTCTTTCATTGCGGCACGTACTCGAAAGAAATTCGACAGATAACCCGATTTCTCCCACAAGTGGATCAAAGTTTAGCATTTCAGGGGAATTTGCACTGCCGTTACCCGACTTTGCACAGTTTTATAAATTGCGCTCAGATTATCAGCATCATCACAATATTGTAGGAAAGCTTGTGCTGAGTAGTTCGGCCGAATATGGCTATATGGGGTATTTCAGTGATTCAAACCGGAGTAATTTCCAGCGGTTCTTTATTGGTGGTACCCAAATTCAGCAGAGGCAAAACTTCCTGAACGACAATATTGATATGAGGGGATATCCGGGAGGATTTAATGGAGTGATATCTCCGCTGGATGAAAACCAAAACCTGATTGGCGGCCGGGCATTCAGTAAATATTCTCTGGAACTCAGATATCCTGCCGTCAGCTCAGAACAGATTCAGTTGATTCCCTATGCATTTATGGATGCCGGTAACGCCTTTAACAGTTTTAGCGAATTCGATCCGTTTAAGTTGAAGAGAGCGGCAGGATTTGGTGCCAGAATATTTCTGCCAATTCTTGGGCTTGTTGACATTAGTTACGGATATCGCCTTGACGGCACACCGCCATCAACTGAAGGGGCAGGATTACAGGCAGGCGAGTGGGAGTTTCTGTTCAATATTGGTGCACCATTTTAATCGTATATCGTATATAAGTCCAACTTTTATGTCTTCAGGCATAAAAGAGTTGGCAATAATTTAGAGGAAACAAAATAAACGGGTGTTGAAACACGTATCATATTTCGTCGTCATCATTTGCATATTCTGTGCAGAAATGATGCATGCCCAGGGTCAAAAAATCGGATTTATTGATTCTGAGGAGATTATGGTGCATATGCCTGAATATGCCGGAATTGAACAGCGATTAGATTTACTGACGGACACCTGGAGGCAGGATATTTCGAACATGGAAAGTGAAATTGAAGAGCTCGAGGCCGATTTTGAAGCCAGGGAAATATTGTTTACTGAAGAAATGCGAACTCAGCGGCTTAACGAAATAAACCAAAAAAAAGATGAACTGGAACGGTTTATTGAAGAAAAGTTCGGGCCGCAGGGAGAGTATTTTACCCGTCAAAAAGAATTGCTTGAGCCTATACAAAGAACCATTTTTGATGCGTTAACACGGGTAGCTTCAAGAGAATCGTACGATTTTGTTTTCGACCGGGCTGATGATGTTCGGTTTTTATTTGTCAGGGAGGAGTGGAACCTGACAGAAGAAGTGATGTTAGAATTAGGTATAGAAGAAGTGAGAAATTAACAGATATAAATCTTAAATTTAGTGCTTAAAAAAAATCGGAATATGAAAAATATCTTAATCACTACACTGTTGCTCACATTGCCGGTAATGGCATCAGCTCAGTTAAAGGTGGGTATCATGAGCCCGGATGATGTGCTCGATGCCCTGCCGGAAACAGCTCAGGTTCAGCAACAACTTGAAGAATATATTCAACAGCGGCAGGCAACCTTTCAAAACCGTTACCAGGGTTGGATTGAAGAAATGACTGCATACTCTGAAATGGTTGAAGCCGGCGAACTGTCTGAAGCTCAACAGCAAAGAGAAGAAGAAAGGCTGACTGAAATACAGGAAGAATTGAACAGCCTTCAAAATCGAATTGAGCAGCAAATTCAACAAAGACAGAACGAATTATTCAGTCCGTTACTTGTGCGTGTTGAAAATGCCATGGCTGAGGTTTCCGAGGAACTCGGAATCGATTTTGTAATAAATAAAGAATCCGGTACAGGCGACCCTATTGTATATTTTGCTTCCGAGCGAGCTTCAGATATTACTCAAAATGTAATTGACAAACTTACACAAAATTAATTCCTCAAAGACTACTTAACACTATGAAAAAATTAAGTTTACTAAGTATAATCGTTCTTATTGCATTGTCAACATTGATGGCTGCACCTACGGCATCTGCACAGGATATGAGAATTGGTTTTGTTGAGCCAAGAGCCATTCTTGAAAGAATGCCCGAAATGAGAGCAGTGCAACAACGTCTCCAGAATTTTGCTGAGCGCATGCAAACCGATCTCATCGAAAAAGAGCGTGAACTGCAAACAGAAATTGAACTCTACCAGCAGAAAGTAGGAGTTATTTCCGAGCAGGCAAGGCAGAGTGAAGAAGAGCGGCTTACCCAGCTCGATCAGGAATTCCGACAGCTTCAATCGGAAGCTGAACAGGAGTTTCAGGAGCAGCGCGCACGATTAATGGCTCCCTTGCTTGAACAAATTCAGGAGTCGATTAATACCGTTGCAACACGCCGAGGGCTCGATTATGTACTGAACACCACCACTTCTACAGGTGATGTTATCATTCTCTATGTATCTCCGGAAGTTCAGGAAGAGTACGACATTACCTCTGAGGTAATGGACGAACTTGATATTTAATTGAGTTCATATTAACCCAATTTTCAAAGCGGATCGTCTAAAGGTGATCCGCTTTTTTTTAGTGCGCCCGGCATGGCGCAGTTGCTATAGGGTGAAAGTCCCGAACACGCCCAGATGACGGGAAGTGTTAGCTGAGGGCAAGGGTGTCCACCGTGAGGTGGAATCTGAAGGAAGCCTAAGGC
>SKYV01000140.1 GCA_007127745.1 Balneolaceae bacterium | reverse complement strand
GGCATCCACAAAATCGGCGCTGATCAGCTGCGGGCCTTCATCCAGCGGACCAATAGAGTTCTCCGCTCCGGGAGTACCCAAAAGATCCGACTCCGACTCCCCCCAGTTGTTGATGTCGTTTACCGGCGCTTCGAGACTTCGGCGTTCCAGAGCAACACCATCACCGCCCCAGGTGGATGGGTTATAATCTAAAAATTCAACCAAATCGCCTTCAGAGTCGATAAGCCTGATCCGATCGGATACAGTGGTCGTAAGCCCCGGATAATTATTCATCTGAACCCAGGGGCCATCACCAAAAATATCGTCAAGTTGTGTAGCATTCGGGGTAATCACCACAAAGCCGCCCGGCTCAATCGGCTGATCGAACTGGCTGAATACACCACCGTTACTGGGTGCCCCCTCGGCCCGGCGAAGTTCCCAGTCACGTAAATTCAAAAACCGGTCTGACTGGTTATGCAGCTCCACATATCGCGGGTAACCGCTCGGTGGACTATACATAAACTCGTTCAAGACAACATCACCGGGCTGGTATTCATCGAATCGGAAGAACTCGAACTCGGAATTTTCCTCGAGCTCCCAGCCATCCGTTATGCTTGTAATGTTATTTGCGATGATGGTGTGGCTGCCAACGTCGAAGGGATCAGAGAAGGTAAGGCTCAGTGTTTCTGAATTATGTACACTTACCGATGATGGTGCTGTACCGTCCGACAATTCAAAGTTAGACGGCCCATAAGACCCAGGCTGATCCAACGGCAGTGTAAATTGAACTCGAAGTTCTGTGGCGCTTTCAAGATCTGCAGCTAAAATTCTGAATGGATTTACAAACGTTAAGTTGAACTGCCGGGTGTCCACAACGCTATTCCCAAAAATATCCTCGATATTTTGATAGGTGAATGTGTATTCAAATTGGTCTTCAAGTTTTTCCTCTGTCTCAAATTCGATGGTGCGTTCGTCTGAGGTAAAATCAACCGAGGTGAATACAGCATTGTTATTCAGAGCGTAGTTGGAAAGCGTTTCGAGCGACTCTTCCGAAAGGGTTCTTGAAAATGTAATGCGCAATGTTTGAGGCGCCGGAAAAAAAGCGGAAACAGCCTCCGGCGGATTTGTGGGTACCGAAACCGTATTGGGCAGCCCTGGTGATCCGGTTAGTACATCTTCCGATTCAGCCCAGTTATCCCGAAATGCAGATGAAACATCAAAAGAAATGCGCTCTAAAGAAACTTCATCTCCGCCCCAGGTATTATTAAAATAGGTCAGTTCCTCAATCAGATCTCCTTCATTCGTTTCAAACACAATACTGCTTGATGTGGTAAGGCTGAATGAGGGGAAGTCATCCACCTCGACAAAATTCCGTTCACCAAAACGCTCTTCAAAAATATCCACACCCACAGTAAGAACAAGGAACTCATCCGGGGCAATCGGCATGTCGCTTTCGCTGAACACTACGCCGGTCATGGTGAAATCGCGCAGATTAATCAGGCGATCAGAGCGGTTGTAAATTTCCACGTAGCGGGGGCGATCCACCTCGGGCGTTCGCCAACTTGTGGGAGTTCTATAATAAAATTCACTGATCACAAGGTCACCATCCTCATATTCATCAAACAGAATAAATTCGATGGATGTACCCGGCTCTATCTCCCACCCTTCGGTACTGATCAGGTTATTGATTATCAGCTCTTGTTCTCCAAGATCAATGGGGTCACTATATGTGATGCGAATCCTGTCGGGATCTTCGAGCTGTGCCGTATCAGGGGATCCGGCTCCGGGGATCTCGAAATTATCCAGTGTTACCGTAGCTGCCTGCAGATCCTGGGAGAATGTGATATCGAACTCCTGACGATTGAGAATTTCAAACTCTGAAACAATAAACGGATTGTTTACCGTGAAATCGAAATCGGTATCGTCGGACAAAGGCCAGCCGAAATCACTTTGAACGTCTCCGATGGTGAGGATGTAATCTCCGGTAAAGAACGGTGAACTGAACTCAAGAAAAACTTCCAGTTCATCTACGGTTGCATCATAGATCACATCCTGGGGCTGGCCAATCCCGGAATCTACATTAAAATTTCCTGCGTCCAGCGTGGCCTCATCTGGTGTTTCGTTGAAAAGGATACGGATTTCATTTGGGCTGACCAGCTCCACAACGTCCACATCAAAGAGGTTTTCCAGGGTGAAATTTACCGTGGTTCCCTCGTCAATCTCCCAGTTGTCAACGCTTGTGATGTTTTCAATCAGCAGCTCAAAGCTTCCCTCACCCAGCGGGTCGGCGAATTCGACAATAGCCACATTGGGTGAACCGGCCGGTACATCTGCGGTTTGAGGCGAGCCAATACCCGCAATGGAATAGTTGGCCGTGTTGCCGCCACCAGACTGAATATCCTGCGAAAAGGTAATCTCAAATGTGGTGCGGTTCAGGGCTTCGAAATCCGTCACAAAAAACGGGTTCTCCACTTCGAACGGAAACACGTTGGCATCGCGCAGGGGCCAGCCAAATTCGCTGAGAACATCATTAATCGTCAGTTCATAATCGCCCAGGGAGAGTGCAGAACTGAAGTTGAGCGTTACGGCCTCCTCCCCTTCCGTATGATCGATGCCTACGGGCTGAACGCTGCCGGTTACGCCGTCCCCCTCAAGTGAAAAATTACCGGTGAGCAGGGTTGAACCGTCCGGTGCTTCGGTGAACTCCACCTCGATGGATGTGGATGAAATGGCTGTGATGCTCTCCACATCAAAGGGATTTGCGACAGAAAATGATAGTTCTGTGTTCTCCTCAATCTGTTGGCCAAATTCATCCTCAAGATCATTGATGGTGAGTGTATAATCGCCATCTTCGAACGGCTGGTTGAAGGTGAGACGGACTACATTCTCATTACCAACTAAAACTTCAGCTGTTGCTGGATTACCTACACCCGAATCCACGTTGAAATTGGCAGGAATTGCCGTATCCTCATCAACATTATTGTTAAAGGTAACATCGAGCTGGTCGGCACGGGTTAGTTCGATGCTTTCGGCAAGGAACCCAATTTTAATATCGTCAAAAAAGAATTGATCTCTTCGTGTAGATGTATAATCGATCCAAATGCCAAAATAGGATGAAGAAGTGTAGGTATCATCAGTAACTGTGCCACCTTCCTGAGTTGGAGTTGAACCCAACCCTTCACCGACATAAAGAGCCCACTGTCCGTTTTCATCTCTAGTAACCCGAACTTGATACCCCTGGCCCGCCTCTACATCCGTTTCGCCGGTTAGAATTTCGGTTGCCGAACCATTATCTGCCCGAAAAAGTCGAAATCTTTTGGGTGATCCGCTTTCACCGGTACGAATAAAATAACCATTTACATTACCGGTCAGGTCGTCAGTATCGGACATTAGAAAAACCCTGGCTCGATTTTGATTTGAAGAAGCTTGATCAAACCGGTAGAAAAATTCCCAAGAACCTAACGAAGTCGGCGATACAGTGGTAATTACCGTTGGATCATCGTCTGACTCAGCATCCAACCTCAACAACTGGTTCCCATTTTCCGTCACAAGAGTAAAATCCCCCAAATCCCCTGACCAGGGTGAGTTATTTACAAAGTCGGCATCGTCAGTGTAGGACTCGAAGTCTTCCTGGAATACAACCTGTTGAGCCAGCAGGGATGAACCTAGAAGAAATGAACTGATGATGAGTAGTAAGGAGAAGCGAATAGATTGGAACAGTAAAGTCATATAACTGCGTTAGTGCACGTTGAGGTCTAACTTACTACAATTGGAATAATGACTCAATTCAATTTCTGCAAATAAAGAGGGAATTGCGGTTATCCACCACAATTCCCGGAAGGACTTTGAGAAGTGTGCTCAATCACTTCTCATTTTTCTCTTTGTGTTCGTGTTCTCATATGTATGAACCGAAAAAACGTAATTCCTTACAAAATTTTTTCAGAAAAGTTCATTTTTTGGAATTCAGTTCGCCGGGTTTTCGGAAAGACATAAAAAAAGGGCACAAACAAAACTGCCTGTACCCTTTATAATTGTCTGAATCCCTATAATTCAGAGGCCTATTTCGCCTTGATATACCCTTTCTTCACAAGAAGTTCCGCATTCAGGATAGCGCCACCTGCTGCTCCCCGAACGGTGTTGTGTGCCATAGCAATGTACGTGGCATCCATCACACTGGCAGGCCGCACGCGTCCGATGGCCGCTTGCATTCCATTTGCACTGTCGGCATGCAGGCGTGGCTGCGGATAGCGCTCATCTTCGTGTACATGCAGTGGATATTCGGGCGCCGAGGGAAGATCCAAACTCGCAATCGGGCTTTTCCACTCCCGGAAAGCTTTCTTCACGTCCTCAAAATCGGACGGCAGATTTTGGAATTTCACGGTTACCGATAACAGGTGTCCGTTTATAACAGGCACCCGCGTGGCTGTTGCCTGTACCGGAAAGCTGGCATGCTCAATGGCCCCGTTTTTAAGTTCACCCAAAAGTTTCAGGGGCTCTTCTTCTATTTTTGACTCTTCCCCGCCTATGAACGGAATTACATTCCCCAGAATATCGAGGCTTGGCACTCCGGGATATCCGGCTCCAGAGATGGCCTGCAGTGAAGTTAGCACCACAGAATCAATCCCGAAATGGTCGTAAAGTGGCTTCAAACTCATGGCAAGCGGGATGGCCACACAATTGGGGTTAGTAACTATCCAGCCACTACCGTCGTCCGAAAAAGATTGCTTCCCTATCAGTTCAATGTGATCGGGGTTTACTTCGGGCACCAGCAGCGGCACGGTGGGGTCAGTACGGTAATTTTTTGCATTGCTGATCACCGGAATACCGGCACCGGCAAAGTCCGATTCGATTTCGGAGGCTACCGATGAATCGAGCCCGGAAAAAACAAAATCCACATCGTGAAACTCTCCCGATTTGCAGTTTCTTACTTTTAGTCCGGCAACCGACTCGGGCATAGCTACATCTTCTACCCAATTGGCAGCTTCCTGATATTCTTTTCCGGCAGAGCGGCCAGACGCACCCAGTGCTTTAATATTGAACCAGGGATGATTTTGAAGAAGACGGATAAATTTCTGTCCAACCGCTCCCGTGGCTCCCAGAATTCCGACATTATAATTTGACATTTTTTAAAATGGTTTGTGTTCGACTTTGAAATTATTTATTTCGAGAACTCAAAAATACGGAATCATTCAGACAATCGGTTCATCAAAGAGCAGAAAATTGTTATCTTTGGGGCTTGAATAAAATCATTCCGGTTTTAACAAAATCAAAAGGTTCATTCCGGATTCTATAAACTAATTTAAATCCAAACTTCCATCATGCCTGTAACTCATTTAGACAGCCTTGAAAAAATTGTTTCTCTCTCAAAATCGAGAGGGTTTATTTTTCAATCATCAGAAATCTACGGCGGCCTGAGTGCCGTTTACGATTACGGACCGCTTGGAATTGAACTGAAGCGCAATGTTCAGAACGCCTGGTGGAAGGCTATGACACAAGTACATGATAATATTGTGGGAGTGGATGCTGCCATTTTTATGCATCCCAAAGTGTGGGAAGCCAGCGGCCACGTTGAAGGATTTAACGACCCGATGATTGACGACAAACAGTCGAAGAAACGGTACCGGGCCGATATGATCATCGAACAACACATTCTGAAATTGAGAGAGAAAGGTGATGCTGATAAAGCAGATGAACTCCAGCAACTGCTCGATACCAGCGGTACACGAAAAGGGTTGTGTGAGGATTTGTATGACATCATTATGGAAGAAGAGATACGGGCACCCGAATCCGGAGCTTTCGACTGGACCGATGTACGCCAGTTCAACCTGATGTTTAAAACACATTACGGCGCTGTAACGAAAGATGAGGATGATGTGATCTATCTGCGGCCTGAAACTGCGCAGGGAATTTTTGTGAATTATAAAAATGTGATGGATACAGCGCGTGTGCAGGTTCCATTTGGAATTGCTCAGATCGGAAAAGCATTCAGAAACGAAGTGGTTGCCCGGCAGTTTGTGTTCCGTATGAGAGAGTTTGAGCAGATGGAAATGCAGTACTTTGTTGAACCCGGCACCGATGGTGATGAGTACGACAAGTGGCTCGAAAAACGGATGGAATGGCATAATAACCTGGGTGTCCGCGGAGAACTTCTGCGGGCCGAACCGCATCCCGAAGATAAACTGGCCCACTATGCCAGAGCCGCCGCCGATATCCAGTACAAATATCCCATAGGCTGGCAGGAGGTGGAGGGTATCCACAACCGGACTGATTTTGACCTGTCGCGCCACCATGAATATTCGGGCAAAAAAATGGAGTATTACGATCAAAAAGAGCAAAAACGATACACACCCTACGTCATTGAAACATCAGTGGGATTGGACCGAACCATGCTGATGATTCTCTGTGATGCCTATCGTGAGGAAGAAGTTGATGGCGACGTGCGAACGGTACTGAAGATGCACCCGAAACTGGCCCCGACCAAAGTTGGAATTTTTCCTCTCATCAAAAAACCGGAACTGAAGGAACTGGCCCATAAAATTGAAAAAGAGTTGAAAGAGGATTTCACCGTGCTTTATGATGAATCCGGCTCAATTGGTAAACGCTATCGCAGGCAAGACGAAGCCGGCACCCCATTCTGTGTTACGGTAGATTTTGACGGGCTGGACGATAACACTGTAACCATTCGCTATCGCGACGACATGAAACAAGACCGGGTTTCTGTGGACAAGCTGGAAAGTGTGATCCGAGACAGAATAAAGAATTGGAAACCCGAATAATTCTGCTCATATCAAGAGTACATCCACTCTCCCTGATGCGATAAAGCGGGCTTTTTATAGAGAGCGCACAGTTCTGAAATTATTCAAAAAGTTCAGAACGGCATCGAGAAAATCGCCGGTGAACTCGCGGCCCAGCATTCCGTACTCGCTGGGCATACCGGTGTTGGCTCTTTGAAAAAGATGATTTGCTTCATCAATCACAACAATATCCAGATTCAGTTCAAACTCTGATGCAATCTGATTGCAGGCTTCAATATTTGATGCAGCCGGAACCTGGGTATCTTTTCCGCCAAAAACGGCAAGCATCGGGATCTCTTCAAGCTCCGAAATCACCTCAGCAGGATCGAGTTCAATCAACGATTTAAACCATCTGCTTTTTGCCGTTGAGAGCTGACGGTCTATTTGGCTTTGAATAAATCCATCCATATCGCCAAGAGCTTCACGTTGCCTGTCGGGGAGCTGATCAATCTGTGCACGCAGCCGGGATGCAAGATTCTGCTCAACCTCCTCCCAGTCGGATTCACTCCTCACCACCTCATATATCTGGCTCTGAAATTCAAGATTCACCTGCATAACCTCATCAGATATATCTCTTTGTTCAGAAATCAGGCGGATCTGTTCATCGATGATTTTGTCGCCACGCAAAAACGGTGACCCCATGAAAATGAGTCCGGATACATCGGTTTCCTGAGCTGCCAGGCCAGCCACAAGCCCACCCTGATTATGGCCAAGCAAAATCAGATCGGTGATTTGATCTTCATGATTGGATGTCAAATACTTGACCATATCCACAAGATCTTCAGCAAGCTCTTGCAGAGTTGCATCCTCCTCCCCCTGCGATTGCCCGATGCCCCGGTCATCAAACCGGAAAGAAGAATAACCCCCTTCAAAAAGTTCGGTTGACAACGTGCCGAAAAGCCGGAAACCGGCCATGTTTTCATCACGATCTTGCGAACCGGAGCCCGACAGCAGCAGTACGAGCGGAGCCGGGTGATCCTGCAGTGTTAGATTTCCACTGATCTGACCTGCCCGTGTCGGGATAATGATTTCATTTTCAATAAGATTTGATCCGTTATCGACTACTGAGCTCTGCTTGATGATTTTAAAGGGAAATGTTTCACCTACCTGCTCAAAATCACCTTCGATGGATTCATTTTCAGCATCCCATCTGCCCCGGAAAATGGCCGGACCTGTTCCGGTTTCAAATTGAAACGTGATGTTTTCTTCATCCACATCGAGTACTTCCACAGGCAGATTGTAAGCATCCTGCTGGGGAATGTCGATGATGCCGTCGAGAATACCATCGGAAAATGAAAATGTAATCTGAATGTTTAATTCCTGATCGTACACCTCAATTGCACCGGTCCAGGTCCCGTCAATTTCGGATGCAGTTTGCGGATGATGATCGGGCCAGGTAAGAAGTAAGAGAACGAATAGGGCAATTTGCATAAAATGTATTGATACAAGACGTGAAGTTGAGCATAATCCGATTAAAAACAGATTATATAAAATATCATTTCATGAAACCATTATCCATAATTCATTTTTTAGCAATTCAGATCAATCATCCTGACAGTGCAACCGGATCTGCCAGTGTTGTAGTGGTCTAAAGGTAAACTTTTTCGACGCTGACAGGAGGCACGGATAAATACCGAGCCACGCTGCCAAATCGTTAAACATGCATATTAGTCGGTTTTTTTACTGCGATGCTGTGATAAATGATAACTAAAGCAGATTCTAAAATTCCGGATTAGCCACTCCGATGACCCCGCATCCCATTCTGGGGCCTGCATCGCCTACCGGCTGGGAAACCAGATCGTCTCTCTGTTCATGCACAATAACACCATACCCAATAATTGAATGCTCACCTCTAAGGCTTAGTTGTTCATCCACAAAATCTATTGATGCCACACCATCTTCATCCGTAGGAAGATTTCCGAGATCGCCAAGATGGCGTTCGGTATCGGTGGGGCCGCCATGGGGCATGTCAGTGGGATTGAAATGACCACCCGCCGACAATGCATCCGGTGCGCGGCAATCGCCATATTCGTGAATATGGAATCCGTGCAGTGATTCAGCCGGCAGACCGGAAACGGTGGCTTCAGCCCTCACTCCTTCATCAGTTTGGGTGAATGTTACCACTCCGCTGATATCATTTCCTTCTGTTGGATGAATGATAGCCACAGCAAAGTCGGTTTCGGGACCTTCGTAAATCTCCTCAACCACTTCTTCCTGAACACAGGACATTAGAAGAAATGCAGCAAGTATAGTTGTTGTCAGAATTCTCATATGTATGATTTATTTGGTTAGTATTCGAATTTAAAACAGTCAAATTTCGGTGATCATTCACAAAAATTCCCGATCATTTCAAATAAATATCTGCCCACTCAGCAATCAGGGAGCCGGCATAGAGGCTGTAGCTTTCATCCATAAGCAGGTGGTCTGCCTCATGAAGTGAAATAAAACTCTTAGGATGTTTTGCTTTTCTATAAATATGAGCGGCGTTTTCAATACCCACAGTTTCGTCCAGCGGTGCGTGCATCACAAGAAGAGCTTTGTCCAGATTTTCGATAAATGAATCCATCTTCGTTTCTTCAAGATCATCCAGAAACTGCTTTTTTACTTTAAACGGCCGGCCGGCAAGTTTTACCACTGCCTCTCCCTTCTCCTCAATCTCTTTTTTTGATGATTCGAAATGGCGTTTAACATGCTTTGGCTCGGATGGCGCCCCGATGGTAACCACGGCTTTTGCCGAATCAATGCGGTGTGAGGCCTGTAAAACGGCGGCTCCACCCAGAGAATGGCCAATTAAAATAGACGGCGACATATGCTGCGAGGCCATAAATTCGGAAGCGGCCACCAGGTCGTCGATATTGGAACTGAAATTTGTATTGGCAAAATCCCCTTTGCTTTCGCCCAGTCCAGTAAAATCGAACCTCAGTGTTTCCACCCCTTTTTTGGCCAGTGCTTTGGTAATGTTGCCCACTGCTTTCAGGTTTTTTGAGCAGGTGAAACAGTGCGCAAACAGAGCACACGCTTTGATCTCTCCCTCCGGTTTGTCGATTCTCCCGGCAAGTGTTTCGCCCAGCGCCCCTTTAAATTCAACTCTATCCGATTTCATTCTTTTTATATTTATGCTTTGTGATTCAGCCTCTAAGAACGTGATTTTTTACCGAACTTTCTACTCTGATTACACAGTCAGGAAATGAACTAAAATTTTGAGAACAGCAGGTTTATTGGCTTATTCCTACACGGCAGAAAGGAGTGACGTTTTGCAATGTTTCAGAATGATTTTCAAAAAAAGTCCCTCCATGCTTCCGTGGCAAAAAAATATTCTCAGCCAAAATTACGAGAGAGCACTCAACGCATGGCCTTTCTGAATTTTTCAAACAAACTATCGTCGACCGTTAACACTCCGGGTTCTTTATCAGCCCCGGCGGTTAGTTTTACATCAGGATTTGAGTAGTTCTGTTCTGAAAGCCTGATCTTTTTACAGCTTGCGTGAATCTCCTTTAGATAACCAGTTTCGTTGAGGGGAGTAATATGTTCGGGTATCATTCCTCCGCCGGGCATAATAATGATTCGGTTCTTCGCCAGCTCCAGAAGCCGGATGATTTGCGGCAATCCCTCCGTAACGCTGTTTTTCCCGCCTGATGTTAAGATGCGGCTAAACCCGCACTCCACAATTTTTTCAAGTGCCGTTTCCTGGTTGATGCACACATCAAATGCCCGGTGAAATGTGCACGGTTTTCCCCCTGCAGACTCAATCAGGCCGGTACATGTTTCCATGTTCACCGAGCCGCCTGCCTTCAGAACACCGAACACAAATCCATCGGCCCCAAGATCTGAAAAATGATTGATTTCACGCTTCATCACCTCCACTTCATCTTCTGTGTACACAAAATCACCGCCCCGCGGACGAATCATCACAAAAATTGGAATGGCGATTTTATCTTTCAGGTATGAAAAAAGGCCTGCTCCCGGCGTTTCCCCACCTTCATAAAAAGAGCTGCACAGTTCCAACCGATCAACGCCATATCCGGCCGCTTTCAAGGCTGCTTCAACGGTAAATACGGGAGTTTCGAGTAAAATATGTTTCATTTTTATAGTAGTCTTGAAGCTCACCTACCCCTCAAACCGGCTCCTTGCATCTTCCATTTTGTTGCTGCCTTCATGATGTACCGCATAATTAAATCCGGGATGGACGGCATATCCGCCATACTCTCCGTCTTTATTCACGGCAATAAATCCGGCCTGCATATCCTCAATGTTCTCATAATTTTTTTTGATCAGCCTGTCGACCACTTCCTCGCACGCTTCCTGCGGCGAACGCCCCTGCCGCATCAATTCCACCACCAGAAAACTTCCGCAAACTTTGATGATCGTCTCGCCCATACCCGTAGCTGTGGCCGCTCCAACTTCATCATCCACATATAGTCCGGCGCCGATGATGGGACTGTCTCCCACGCGCCCGTGCATTTTATAGGCCAGACCACTTGTTGTGCACGAACCGGCCAGGGTTCCGCCTGCATCAACCCCCACCATACCGATCGTATCGTGATTTTCGATATTGATGATGGGCCGATACTCTTTTTCTTCAAGCCATTCCTGGTATGCCTCTTCTGAATCGGGATGCAGCTTTTCCTTCTCAATCGGCATGCCCTCGGCTATGGCAAACTGTTTTGCACCCTCGCCGGCAAGCATCACATGCGGGGTTTTTTCCATGACTTTTCGCGCCAGTGTGATGGGGTGTTTGATCTGTCTCACAAAACAGACCGAACCACAATCTCCGTTGCCTTTCATGATGGAGGCATCCAGCGTAACAATTCCTTCACGGTCGGGATGGCCGTTCAACCCTACTGACCGGCT
Source organism: Balneolaceae bacterium (assembly GCA_007127745.1). GTDB lineage: Bacteria > Bacteroidota > Rhodothermia > Balneolales > Balneolaceae > Rhodohalobacter. The sequence continues at coordinate 6,589 of SKYV01000140.1, read as the reverse complement.
GTCGGGGTCAGCTTCGGTTATTTTCACTCCCTCCTCAACTGCATCCAGAATGGAACCATTGCTGTGCAGAACTTCCCACGCTTTTGCATTGGCAGCAATTCCGTGATTCCAGGTTGAAATGATCAGCGGCCTCCTGCCTGATGGCTGATCCAATTTTTTTATGGTTCCGAGCCCCTTCTGAAGAGCACCCGGTATCAACAGGGTTGATGATAAAACAGAATGTTTAATGAAAGATCTTCTGGATGTCATTTGAGCATTGTTTGATTAAAATTTTTCCTAAAATAGTTGATTTATTTTCTGATTCCACACCATGTTAACTGAAACCGGTTCCAAAATTTACAACTCTCGGTATCTCAGCTTAAAACAAACCTGTTTGTTCCCGGTTTTCCATTTTTTTACATTTTCAAACTAATTCTTTTCCGTCTGCATCAATAAATTATGAAGATTATTAAATTTCTACTTTAAAACTTTTACAAGATGACCAAATATCTCAAATCTATTCCTGCCTTTCTGCTTGTTTTTCTGCTGGCAATGGGGTGCAGCACAACCGAAACTGTTACGGAAGATCCCGATGCAGACACAGATGCTACAGAGCGAACACGATTCAGTCCTCCCAATAGTAATAATGAAATCAAGCCGTTTTCGGAAGTAATCTCCGATGATGCGGAAAAAGATGAGGGGCTGTTTACTGTTTACAAAGACGAGTCCGACTATTTTTATGAAATTCCTGATTCGCTCTTCGGCCGCGAAATGCTGATGGTTTCACGAATTGCACGTACCGCCGATGGAATTAGCTATGGCGGCATGAAGAACAATACTCAGGTTCTTCGATGGGAAAAACGGGATAATAAAGTACTTTTGAGGCGGGTGTCCTTCAGCAATACTGCCAATGATTCGCTGCCGGTATATGAAGCAGTTCGAAATTCAAATTTTGAGCCCATTCTCGCCTCCTTCGATATTGAAGCTTTTAATGAAGACACCACCGGGTCTGTTATTGATGTTACAAATTTCTTCACTTCGGATGTCCCCGCACTCGGGCTGCCGCAAGGTCAGCGCACGCAGTATCAGGTGAGGCGGGTTGATCCCGGCAGAACGTTTATCGAGTCTATCCGAAGTTTCCCTGAAAATGTTGAAGCCCGGCACCTGCTTACCTATGATGCACAAAATCCGCCGTCCAACTCAGATGCAAACACCATCTCGCTGGAAATTAATCACAGCATGATTTTAATGCCGGAAGAACCGATGCAGCGCCGAAGACCTGATGCGCGAGTCGGATTTTTTACTGCCAATCAGGTTGACTACGGTTCTGAAGAACATCGTGCAAAACCGGTCAGCCACGTTACCCGCTGGGAATTGGTTCCCAAAGACAAAGAGGCCTACCTGCGCGGCGAACTGGTAGAACCTGAAAACCCGATCGTTTTCCACATCGATCCTGCCACTCCCGAACGATGGAGAAAATGGCTGATTAAAGGCGTTGACGACTGGCAGGAAGCCTTTGAGGAAGCCGGATTTAAAAATGCTATCTACGGCAAAATGGCGCCAACACCTGAAGAAGATCCCGATTTCAGCCTCGAAGATATCCGCTATCCGAGCATCCGGTATTTTGCTTCGCCCATCCAGAATGCATTTGGCCCGCACGTGCACGATCCCCGGTCGGGACAGATAATGACCTCGGCCATCGGTTGGTACCACAATGTGATGCGCCTGCTCAGAAACTGGTATTTCATTCAAACCGCGGCCGCAAATCCCGAAGCACGTGGTGTTCAATATGATGATGAAGTAATGGGTGAACTGATCCGGTTTGTATCAGCCCATGAGGTTGGCCATACACTGGGCCTTCCCCACAATTTCGGATCCAGTTATGCCGTACCGGTTGATTCTCTGCGATCGCCCACTTACACCGACAATCACGGAACGGCTCCATCTATTATGGACTACGCCCGGTTCAACTACATTGCTCAGCCGGGTGATGGTGTAACCAACTTTTTCCCGCGCATTGGCGAGTACGACAAGTGGACTATCAAATGGGGTTATACCTGGTTTGGTGATATGCCTCTTGAAGAACAGGAGAAAATTCTGCACGAATGGACAACCGAACTTGCCGATGACCCCCGCTATTTTTATGGGCGTCAAACCATCAACCCGATTGATCCGCGATCGAACCGGGAAGATTTGGGAGATGATGCCATGAAAGCCAGTTACTACGGCCTGAATAATCTGGAAGTGATCACGGAAAACATGATCGATTGGATTCGTGAAGATGGCGAAGATTTTTCTGAGCTCTCTGAGCTTTATGAACAGATTCTCGTACAATGGAGCCGCTATATGAGCCATGTTGTGCCATACGTGGGCGGCGTTTACGAAACCGACAAAACGTTCGATCAGGAAGGAGCTGTGTACGAACCGGTGGAAGCCTACCGCCAAAAAGAAGCCCTTGAATTTCTCAGTGACTATGCTTTCACCGATCCCACCTGGAAAAGGAATGATGACATTCTCAGCAGAATCAATCAAGCCGATTTTGTTGACAACTACCGCCAGAGACAGGTAGCCGTGCTGGAAAATCTGATGGATCCATCACGCATTGCACGGCTGATTGAGTATGATTATCGAGGTGTGGATACCTACTCGCCATTCGAATTTATGGACGATCTTCGCGAATCAATCTGGAGTGAGCTGTCCGGTAATTCAACGGTATCTGTTTATCGAAGAAACCTGCAGCGTGCCTATGTGGAGAGAATGGAACACCTGATGACCGAAGAACTGCCCTCTGTCTCTTCACAGTTCAGGCAGTTTATGGGCATGACCCAGGTGAACGTAAGCCAGTCCGATATACGGCCAATTGTAAGAGAACAGCTCGAAACAGTTCAGGCCGATCTGAATCGCCAAAATTCTAACGATCGGGCAACGCGTATTCATTATAACGATCTTGAACGGCGCATCGACAATATTCTGAATCCTAATTAACCGGCCTCTCTTTTTCAAAAAGCCGCTTTGTTCAGCAAAGCGGCTTTTCTATTTTTTTGAAGCGGAATTCTTCTGATTTTCTTACTTAACACTGCAAGCTCAATGAAAGAGTTTGGGTGAAAATTCTGATGAATCATTAATTCGCGCACAGACCCTTTTCATTGAATTTTATGGCCAAAAACAGAATCCTGCTCCTGGATGATTTATCAGCCTGTTTTTCTTTTTAGTGTGGATAACTTTGTTGAAAAGTTGTGGAAAAATAGGTGATTTTTTTCTTGACGATGATTCAGGATTTGTGCTAATTACAAGTGAGTACAGCAGTCATGAATGCTACGGCAGGATTGATTGAAAGCTGAAAATTCCGCAGCTTTTTTGTTTGATAAATCCCACAAGACGACTTGAACAAATGTACTCCGGTACTTTTTTTATGCCCACCTGTTTTCATTGTAATTACCATACCATCAAGCAATAAATAATCTTACCGAGTCAGTAACACATCTCAGTTTTAACCCGCTTTAAAACCCGTTAACATCAAGAGCAATCCGTTGAATAGATTCTTCTTTCATCATGTGATGTTAAATTGATATGTTTAAATTAAACAAATTCAGGCAGATTGAAAGAGACAACGATTGCAGAATGGCTTGTAACCATTGCGCCCGATGTACTTTAAAATTCATCTGTTCATCATTTTAACTCTGCATTTTACCCGCACAACTCAATTCAAAAGAAAAATCAATTTCTGTTTATGACCGATTTTTATGCCACTGTTTTTGGCGCCGGACCATCCGGCCTTTCGATTGCCAATGCCCTTTCAAAAAAAGGAAAATCTGTTCTATTGATTGATCCTTACGTTTCCGAAAATGCTCCAGGTGCACCTGCCGGACTGGTTAATCCTGCAACCGGACGACGTGCAAAACTGAGCTGGAGAAGCCGTGAATGTTTTGATGCACTGAACCGTCATCTCGATGAACTCGAACAATTTGCCGATGATGGTGCACAGCCAATTATCTCACGCAGCGGTGTGATCCGCCCGGCTATCAATGAAAAACTGGCTGATAATTTTCTGGAATCACTTGAAAAATACGACTGGCCCAAAGGATGGATACGCTGGATGAAGCGGGATGAAGTAACGGCATGTAACCCTGAAATAGCACCCAATCACGGTGCACTCTACCTGAACAACGGATTCACAGTTTTTGCCGACCGGTACCTGAACACGTATCGCAAATTTTTGAGAAATAAAGGGGTTGAGTGTCGCTACGAAGAAGCTTCCTATCAATTCAATGAGAACTCCAGAACGTTTTCCATCTCAATACAGGAAGAGCACTATTCTTCAGAGCACATTATAATTGCGGCCGGATTTAATGCGCCCAGTTTTAAAGACTGGGATTATCTGCCACTTCACCTGGTAAAAGGCCAAATTGTACATTTTGAAGCGGATGAGGATTTAAGCTGGCATCATGCCGTTTCCTCAATGGGATATGCACTGCGGCGAGGAAAAAGAGAGCTTGTCGTGGGATCGACCTACGAACACAAATTCGAGGGGCTCAACACCACCGATGATGCTTATCAACGGATTGCGGATAAACTGGCCAACATGCTGCCCAACATTTCAAAACGGGTAAAAAAAATCGGACAGGTTGCCGGAATCCGTGTCACAACCCCTAACAAATTGCCTGTCATTGGCCGCCACCGGGAGATTGATAATCTCTGCATTTATACAGCGATGGGCTCCAAAGGATTGCTGTTTTCCGAATACACGGCATCGTTGCTTGCAGACCACCTGGCTGATAACACTGCCATGCCCGATGAACTGGGAACAGATAGGTTTCATAAATAATTCATCGGCTATAAAACGTCAGCAGACGAGTACACTCTCGTCTGCCGACTGGAACTGATGCAAACGTCCTGCGTGTCTCGTGGAGTTCTTTGTCCACCCGATTTGGTGAAATGCATTGATAATTGGCACAAACAGGATGTTTGCGCCATTTCAATTTCGGGTCAATTTTTTTTGGATACTGGCTTTCAGATTTAAAAAAGGATAACTTTACCTTTTAATCTTTTTATCATCATGTCTGATCAAATCGAAATTATGGCACCGGCAGGTGACTGGGCTTCACTCAATGCAGCGCTTCAAGCCGGTGCGGGCTCAGTCTATTTTGGCGTGGAGCAGCTCAACATGCGGGCGCGCTCATCCAACAATTTTTCGCTGGATGACCTCCCTGAAATATCATCTATATGCCGGGAGTACGGAGCCAAATCATACCTCACCCTCAACACCGTTTTGTACGATGAGGACCTTCCGCTGATGGAAAAAATCATTGACCGGGTAAAAGAATCCCAAATCTCTGCGATCATTGCTGCAGACCAGGCCGCCATTTCCTATGCACGAAAAAATGATGTTGAAGTGCATATTTCCACTCAGGCAAATATTTCGAACATAGGGATGGTGGAATTTTACAGCCACTTTGCTGATGTGATGGTTCTGGCAAGAGAGCTGAACCTCGATCAGGTAAAAAAAATCACCGAAGCCGTGAAGGAGAAAAAGATCACCGGGCCATCGGGCTACCCGGTTCAGATCGAAATGTTTGCGCATGGCGCCCTCTGCATGGCTGTTTCCGGCAAATGTTACCTGAGCCTTCACACCTACAACACCTCTGCCAACCGCGGAGCCTGCAACCAGAATTGCCGCCACGCCTACCACGTTACCAGTGATGACGGAACCGAATTGATGATCAACAACAAATACATCATGTCGCCAAAAGATCTTTGCACGATCACTTTTCTGGATCAGATACTGGATGCAGGCGTTACCGTACTGAAGCTTGAAGGGCGCGGACGTTCGCCCGAATATGTAAAAACCGTTACGGCATGTTATAAAGAAGCTGTGCAGGCAATCAATGAAAACACTTTCACCCGCGAAAAAGTGGATGGCTGGCTTGAACGTCTTCGAAGCGTGTACAACCGGGGGTTTTGGGACGGTTATTACCTCGGGCAAAAACTGGGCGAATGGAGTAGTGTTCACGGATCTGCATCTACCCGGAAAAAAGAGTTTGCCGGAAAAGTGCTGCACTATTATCCCAAAGCAAAAGTGGCACATATCCGCGTTAAGGCAAAAGAGATCCGGCAGGATGAACCGCTGCTTATCATCGGTAACAAAACCGGCGTTGTGGAAACCGTTGTGAGTTCTCTCTGGGTTGATGAAATGCCTTGCAAAATTGCAGGTAAAGATGAAGAATGCACCATCAAAGTAGAAGACCGGGTTCGTACGGGAGATAAGGTGTACGTATGGGAAGAGCGGTAAGTCAGAAAAGCAAGTTCTAATCACAGAATATCAACTTTCAAAAGCTGAGTAGATTTCAGGGATTCCACCAATAATTAAACGATTTTCTTTACATACTTTATATACTCAAAACAACTACAACGGGGCTTAAAAAAAAATTATGAAGGTAACGTCCAAACATCTGTCATTGCTGCATGAACTTACCGAAGAACAGTTTAATGCCGTTGAAATGCATTCTTATTTGAATGTGATCAGTGTCATCAGGTTACAGCTCGAAACTCTTCAAATGCTTTCCGGCAGTGCCAATTTTCTTGATCATATCATTCATATCACGGACTATCT
>SKYV01000079.1 GCA_007127745.1 Balneolaceae bacterium | reverse complement strand
GTTGATAAAGTCTTTCATCACTTTTTCGGAATCCAAAAGCCCTTCATCCATATTGATATCCATAATTTGCGCACCGCCTTCCACCTGTTCGCGTGCAACAGAGAGAGCTTCCTCGTACTCCTCACCTTTGATGAGCCGCTTGAATTTGGCTGAACCTGTCACATTTGTGCGCTCACCGATGTTAACAAAATTGGTTTCGGGTCGCACCACCAATGGCTCCAGCCCGCTGAGCCGCAAATACGGTTTCGGTTTGGCCACTGCTCTCGGTTTGTGGCGTTTTGCCTCTTCGGCCATTGCCCGGATGTGCTCTGGTGTAGTGCCACAACAACCACCCACAATATTCACATATCCTTCGGTGGCATATTCTCTCATCTGTTCAGCCATAAACCCGGCCGATTCATTATAATTACCCATTTCATCCGGCAGACCCGCATTAGGATACAAACTGGTAAAACAGGTGGCATGACCCGAGAGCTCCTGGATGTAGGGCCGCATCTGCTTCGAGCCCAATGCACAGTTTAATCCCACACTCAGCAGCGGACTGGCGTGCTGCACCGAAATCCAAAACGCCTCGGTGGTCTGGCCGGAAAGCGTTCGGCCGCTTTGGTCCACAATGGTGCCGGAAATCTGAATCGGAATTCTCTTCCCGATCTTACGGCAATATTCGTGGATGGCATAAATGGCTGCTTTGCAGTTGAGTGTATCGAAAACAGTTTCCACCAAAAGAGTATCCACACCTCCATCCACCAGGCCGCGAATCTGTTCGGTGTAAGCATCGGCAAGTTGATCGAACGTAATGGAGCGAAATCCGGGATCTTCCACATCAGGCGAAAGAGAAAGGGTTTTATTGGTGGGCCCGATGGCTCCGGCCACAAACCGGGGTTTTTCGGGATTTTTTTGAGTAAACTCATCGGCGGCTTCCCGGGCTATTCTGGCCGCTTCAACATTTATTTGATAGGTGTAATCCTGCAGGTTATAGTCTTCCTGCGAAATGGGATTAGCATTAAATGTGTTGGTTTCCAGAATATCCGCACCGGCAGAGAGGAAATTGGTGTGGATTTCTCTTATTATATCAGGTTGAGTGATGCATAAAAGGTCATTGTTGCCTTTCAAATCATCCTTAACATCCGTGAACTGAGTTCCTCTGAAGTCCTCTTCGGAGAGCTTATAGTTTTGAACCATGGTTCCCATAGCGCCGTCGAGAACGAGAATTCGACCTTGAAGAATAGAGTACAGAGGATGTTTGGAACGGTTCATATTATTGACGTTTTAGATTCATTACATTTATTAATCAAAGGTAATCAGTTTAATTTTAAATATGTTCCCATTATGAAGGGAGAATTTTTACACTTGCTGAATCATTCAGATTAACCTTTTCACACGTATCAAAAATCTGCATTTTACGTATTAGTTACTGCATTTTTTATGAAAGTTATTGAACATTACAATCAAGCCACCGAACCACTCATTTCATTCGAAATCATCCCTCCCAAACGGGGCGGTTCCGTTCAGGCGGTTTTCGATTCACTCGACAAAGTGATTGAAACTGTTAAACCTCCGTTTATTGATGTGACTTACCATGCTGCTGAAGCCCACATCGAAGAGTTGCCGGATGGCACATTAAAACGTATGGTACGAAGAAAGCGGCCCGGAACCATCGGTTTGTGTGCGGCCATCAAGCATCGGTACGATATTGATCCTGTGCCCCATCTTATTTGTGAAGGGTTTTCGAAAGAAGAGAGTGAAGATGCGCTGATTGAGCTGAACTATCTTGGCATTCATAACATACTGGCTATTCGCGGCGATAACACAGGCTCGCAAATTTCGCTGAATTTAAATGGCACTGAAAACAAATATGCCCTCGACCTGGTGAAGCAGATCCAGAATATGAACAAGGGAATTTATCTTGAGGATATCATCAACGCCGAACCCACCGATTTTTGCGTTGGTGTAGCGGGCTATCCCGAAAAACATTTTGAGGCTCCGAACCTGGACTGGGACATCAAAAACCTGAAACGAAAAGTGGACGCGGGTGCTGATTATATCGTAACCCAGATGTTTTTTGACAATCAGGCCTATTTCAACTTTGTGGAACGCTGCAGAGAAAACGGCATCGATGTGCCGATTGTGCCGGGATTGAAAATTCTGACGACTTCCAGGCACCTGAAAACACTGCCCAAATATTTCCATCTGAATATTCCGGATGAATTTACAGCTGCTGTAGATGCTGATCCCGAAAATGCCAAACAAATTGGCATTGAATGGGCCCGCCAGCAAAGCCTCGAACTGCTCGAAAGCGGGGTACCGGGAATCCATTACTACATTATGGGCAATCCCCAGCCGGCGCTGGATGTAATTGATTTTGTCAGGAAAAAATAAGTGTGATTCGTGAGAAAAGTTTTCGCTAAACACTATGCGCCAATCACTTGGCTATATATTTGTTGTTAAATCCAAAACCCTCTACATTCACCCCATAACGCAAGACTAATTCCAAATCAATGACATACCTGATTGCCGACAGCGGCGCTACCAAAACTGATTGGCTGTATGCGGATGATGACAATATTCTTCACATCAAAACACAGGGACTGCATCCGAACAATATTCAGCAAATGAGCGACAGTGAAGATATCCGGACTCAAATCGGAGATTTAAAACCCGATGCAATCCACTTTTTTGGTGCCGGATGCGGCAATCCGGTATCTGATGAAATTGTGAGTAGATTTTTGCAGCCAATTTTCCCCAATGCAAAGATTCGTATCCAAAGCGATCTCCACGGATCAGGCAAGGCATTTTTTGGTAATGGCGACGGAGTTGTAGCCGTTTTGGGAACCGGATCAGTTTGTGCTAAAATTAAAGAAGGCAACATTGCGAAAAAATCTGCCGCACTTGGGTTTGCCATTGGTGATGAAGGCAGTGCCGCAGACCTCGGCCGGCGAATTTTGAAAATCTATTTCAGGAAAACCGGTCAGCCTGAATCTCTTGAATTTATTGCTGACAAGTTAAATCATGCGGATTATGCCACGATGATGAACCGGATCTACCGGGCCGGTAAGCCCAACCGGGAACTGGCATCTGTTGCAGGAGAAGTATTGAACGATCCAATGCCGCCGGAGCTATCGCAAGTCATCAAAGACGGATTTAAAGATTTTGCCGATCAGCAGCTCTCCATGCTGGATCTGAATGGAGATGAAAGCATTGTTTTTACTGGAAAAGTAGCTGAAGTTCACCAGGAATTATTGATCCCGATCCTTAATCAAAAAGGATATAAAAACATTACCATACGATACCCCGTTATTTCTGCCTGGAGAGAGCGGGTAAAGGCGGGGCGAGTGGTATTTTGAAGCCGGCTCCATGCCCTTGAACCTTGGCACCCGGACTCTTGCAGGAGGCTTGAAAATCACGGGCTGATCTGCCAGGTCCTCAACCTGAACTTTAACCCTGAACCTTGACCCTCACAGACACCCACTGCCATCTTTATTTAAAACAATTCCGGAATGATTTGAATGACGTACTGAACCGGTCGGCCCTGGCCGGAGTTCGTCATATTTTTCTGCCGGCTATCGACTGGAAATCGATTGAACAGATGGATGATTTAAACCATCCTGAAATGACCTTTTATAAAATGGCGGGCATCCATCCGTGCAGTGTTGAAGAAAACTGGCCGGTTGACGAAAACAAACTGTTTGAACTCTGCACCTCTGATGATTTTATCGCCGTGGGTGAAACCGGGCTCGACTATTACTGGAGTACCGATTTTGTAGAAGAACAGAAGAAAAGCCTTCGGCTGCATTGTAAAGTTGCCCGGCAAACCGGCAAGCCCGTGGTTTTACACAACCGCGACAGTACATCCGATCTGCTCGATATCATTGAAGAAGAGCAGGATGGATCGCTAAAGGGAGTGTGGCACTGTTTTACCGGCACCGAAGATGAAGGCAAACGTGCACTCGATTTGGGGTTATATCTCGGCGTGGGCGGCGTCTCCACATTCAAAAATGCCGGTGTGGACGAGGTAGTGAACCAAATGCCTCTCGACCGCCTGATCCTCGAAACCGACGCACCTTATCTTGCACCGGCACCTCATCGAGGTAAACGGAATGAACCGGGCTACATAAAACTCATTGCGGAGAATCTTGCGGAGATTAAGGGGGTTACACTCGATGAGATTGCAGAGATCACCACTAAAAATGCATTTCGGTTGTTTGGAGTGAGCACGCAGCGTAGCAGCGACGTGTAGGGACATAATTTTGATTGCTGAATTCATACTCAGATAAAAATCTCCTCCCCCCCCCCTCTGCGCTGCCGCACCTCAGCGTGCATATATTTTATGGGAGATCTCCTGCCCTTCATTATAACGTGGACTCACATTAAACGAGAGCTTCTACATTCTCAGGCAGCTGAACTCTGATGTGCTCCATCTGATCCGAAGGAACATATCTTGTAAGTGAATCAAGTGTGATTGATATGATTTCTTCCGTTGATAAATTCCAGTCAAAATCAGACTCACCATACTGGCTCTGAAGTTCTTTCACCTGATCCTTCATTCCTTCAATGGTTTTATAATTGTAAGGAGGCGTTTCATGGTATTTCCAGCCTACTGTATATAAACCCTTTAAAATCATCGGCAATGGAGAAATCAGGTCTAACGATTCTGAAATTTGAATTCTGTCACGAATAGTATGCATCACAGCACGCCATATAATCAAAACCCTCTGTGTCTCTTGAGGGTGGCCGAGATCTGTTGCCAGCTGATTAATGTAGTCATGCGTTTCATGTACATATTTCTCAAGTTCAAGATCTGAATATTGCATAATATCGAAGTCTTTTATATAAGATTTCCTATGCAACATTATAACAAACTCCGGAACATCAGCATTTCAAAAAATTTCACTGAAATGTTCAATTCATTGATACCAAGTAAAGGTTACTGCTGAAAATGCATTTCAGTTTTTTGGGGTTGGCACGCAGCGACGCAATGTTTTAGTGAAGGATGGCTGGCACACGGAGACACGACGTTTTTTGTAAATAGGATATAGATAGTAAAATAGCCTCTTCCCCTACTCCGCGCCGCTGCGCCTCTGCGAGAAAACCTCCAAATCTTTCAAATGGCCAGGCACCTTTTCAAGCTGTTTTACGATCTCCCCAAACTCCACCCTCGTCTCTGTTTCCGATCTCAGTTTGGCAAATTTCCGGGCTTTTTCTGCATCCTTCATCCCGATCAATTCCCTGAGACGTTCATCATAATCACGGATATTGGAATTGCTCCACAAAAAACCGGCGAGGGCCATGTTTTCATCAACATGTATCTCAACACTATTTAAGTCCGGCTTGAATTCCCGGTTCTCTCGTTCCAGCCCGAAAAACCGGCACATTTCTTCGATCACCATTTCACTGGCCTTCCATTTGGCTTGTTTCGAATAGCCGGCAATGTGGGGCGTGGCGATGTACGCCAACCGGGCAGTTTCATCCCCAAAAACCGGCTCGTTCTCCCACACATCGAGGATAAAATCCCGCACCTTATCATTGTAATAAGCGCGCAATAATGCTTTTTCATTCACCACCCCGCCCCTGGCTGTGTTTATGATCAGATCGAAACCGTGCCCCAGCCAATCCGGCCCGCACATGTGAAATGTGG
>SKYV01000119.1 GCA_007127745.1 Balneolaceae bacterium | reverse complement strand
TACTCCTGATAATGATTCCGCGCTCCATATATGCATCCTGGGTAACACCTTCAGCTTTATCCAAAAGTTCAGTCAGCATCATGCCTTCGGTCAATTCATAATCGCCTTCCCGATACACAGCGCCTTCAATCCGAACTCTGTTTTCATAACGGTCGGTAATTTCTTTAATCTCAATTTCATCTCCGTTTCGAAGTTCGATATCCCCGCCTTCAGGCCACTGCACATCGGAAATACTTCGCTGTACATCACTTCTTCGCTGAAGTACAATACGTTCTTTATATGCATTTTCCGCAAAACCTCCGGAGAACTCAACCAGATCGGCCAGAGTTTCACCCTCTTTCATCTCATAAAGCCCGGGACGTTTTACCTCTCCATTTAACCGGACGCGATTAATATATGGCGATACCCGAATAATATCCTGATCGTTTAGCCGGATATTATCACTCTGATTGGCGTGAACAATCAGGTCATACAAGTCGAATTCCCGAACGACCTCATCACCACGAATAACCTGAATATTTCGCCAGGAACCACTTCGGTTTGGCCCACCGGCTGCATACAACATATTAAAAACAGTGGCCAGCGAAGATACCGTATAAGAGCCCGGCTGCCGAACCTCTCCAATCATGCTTACATTGATACTTCTCGTATCACCCAGTGAAATATCTGCATAGGTGTTGCCCTCTGACGGATCAGACAAATTAATGCCAGAATAAATACTCTGCAGATTCCGTATGATTCGATCTCTGGCTTCATCGTACCTCAAACCGCCAATCTGAATCGGTCCGATATTTGGAATACGGATGTTGCCGTCCGGATTTACCATGAGCCTGTATTCTGCTTCGGCAGCTCCCCAGATATCAATTCTGATTTCATCGTCCGGACCAAACACATAATCAATCGGGGTTGGAATGTTTAAAGACGGCTCAAATGAAAGGGATGATCCGGCAAACAATTTTGCTCCAAACACCGGAAATCCTTCCTCAAGTATCAGGTCAAGTTCCCGCATCAGGTCTTCTTCATCCCGTTCCTGTACCAGCCTTCTGAGTTCGCTGATCAGAAGCTCTTCCTCAAGTGGCACCATTGGGTCAAATTGCAGTGATGCTTCATCACCGGTTCTTGAAATGGACCGAACTGTAGCATCCCTCTCCCGGTCTCGTCCGGTCGCAATTCTGTTTAGCCGGCTGGTTAATCTCGAAACTTCTGAAGAAGGCATGCCACGTGCACGGGCAATATTCCCTACTTCCTGAACAGTTAACCCCTGGGCCTGCATTTGCCGGTAGAAGTTCATCAGCTCATCATCAGACAGGTTTTCTACCTGCAAGTTCTGAATATTACCAAAACTGACACCCCCAAACTGAGCGTGAGTTTGAGCAGGCTGAAGAACAAAGGAGAGCACAACAAAAAAGAATAATAAAAATGAAAGATTTTTTTTCATGTTACTGTTTGAATGTAGCGAGTTTTTAAAATTAGAAATGAGATTAAGTGATGAAAACGAACCTTAGTGGGCATTGGTATCCAGATTTACCATTTTGGTCACGGTTTTCATAATGATGTACAGATCCATGAAAAACGTATTTTTTTGAACATAAATCAAATCATAATCAGTACGCTTTCGCATGTGCTCTATATTATATGTGCCGCCCCGGTATCCTTTTACCTGAGAAAAACCGGTAATACCCGGTTTCACTGCGTATCTGTAGAAAAAATCGTCGAATGTGGAGTTCCAGTAAGCACATTCATCCACGGGATATGGCCTTGGGCCAACCAGGCTCATATCACCCTTTAAAACATTTATGATCTGGGGTAATTCATCAAGATTCAGTAATCTCAAAAATTTGCCGAAAAGGAATATTCTGTCGTCATCTTCAAGCGTAATATCCGGTTTCCCATTTTGAGATGTCCAATCACCATTTTTCATGGTTCGGAATTTGTAGCAGGTAAATGTACTTCCGTTTTGACCGGTTCTTTTCTGTTTAAAAAATACCGGCCCTTTAGATGACAATTTTATACCAATTGCTATGAACGGAAATAAAATCAAACAAAATATCAGCGCTAAACCACCCAGCGCAAGATCCAAAGCTCTTTTCCCTTTATATTGTCTTACTTTCAGGTTTTTATAACGTGATAATTTGTAACTGCTTTCAGCCAGATGCCCCTCCTGATGCTTACCATTCTTCCTGGACTCCTGCTGAAGCTTTTCCCTTACCGTCTGTACGTCATTTATCGATAGATCCATTTAAAAAAAATTTTGGCACGAAGTACTATCAAAAAAGCGCTAAAAATTACCCTGTTTACCTACAATATACAACGTCGATTTGCATTACAGGTATTTTAGCTCATATCGAGTGAATTTAAGTATATTTGTTCCCAATTATGCACTTTTATTTATAAAAAGTCTCATTTTTCTCAAAATAAGCTTTTTAATACAATGAATTTAACCCTGAATACTATAAAAACGAATCGTTATGTATGGAAAAACTGATTTTTTACACTTTTCCCAACATTCAGTCCACTCCCTAAAGCATACACATTGAATTATTGGTATACCTATCTCTGATCTTTTTTTTAATGGAATTCCGGGAGAGATCTTTGTAATACTTGCTCCTCCGATCGCTGATGTTGTGTGCCGGTGGTTTAAAATACACTAATAAAGCAGCTTATCGGACGGTAACCTCCTTCCGGGAATCATCTAAAAGTTCAGCTTTTTTCTTCAGTTCTTTCAAACCTCACTTCACGTATAATCTCTCTGTTTTTCTTGAACCATCGGTACGTTTTTTCGATGCCATCAACCAGTTCTGTGGTATAAGACCATCCCTCCTCTTTCATTCTGGATACATCCATCAATTTTCTCGGGGTACCATCGGGTTTATCCGTATCCCAGATAATCTCTCCTTTGTGTCCGGTTATGGTTTGGATTTTTCGGGCCAGTTCGGCAATGGTAATATCTTTGCCGGTCCCTACATTATAGAGATTCTTTTTCATTTTTCGCTGAAGGGTAAAAATGACGGCATCGGCCACATCATCCACATATAAAAATTCGCGCATCGGTTTGCCCGACCCCCACAGAGTTACCGGTTTGTGCCCTTGCTCTTTGGCATCATCAAATTTGCGGATCATTGCGGGAAGAACATGCGAGGTTTTCAGGTCGAAATTGTCTCCGGGCCCGTACAAATTTGTCGGCATCAGGCTGAAATAATCCCGGTCAAACTGTTTTCTGAGAGCATCACACAACTTTACACCGGCAATTTTCGCGATGGCATACCACTGGTTGGTCGGCTCCAGCTCACCGGTTAAAAGGGAGTCTTCACGAAGCGGTTGGTCGGCATATTTCGGGTAGATACATGAGCTGCCCAAAAAAACCAGCTTTTCCACATCGGTTTGATGGGATGCATGAATCAGATTATCCTGAATAATCAGGTTGTCGTGCAAAAAATCGTACGGATAGGTGTCGTTAGCCAGAATTCCCCCAACTTTTGCCGCAGCAATAATCACGGTACCGGGTTTTTCTTTCTCCATAAATGTAAATACAGCCTGCTGATCTCGAAGATCCAGCTCACGGCTTGTTCGCACAATAATTTTCTCGAAACCTTCTTTCTGAAGGCGCCGGACAATAGCCGATCCCACCATTCCGCGGTGACCGGCCACATAAATTTTATCCTGTTTTTGAATCATTCCCTGAAAATCTGGAGGTTATAAATTGTTTGAAAATTAAAGGAATAAACAGCGGAGCTTCAACCAGATACCGCCTCGACAAACGCGCCGGCTCTTTCATCAGCCTGTAGAGCCACTCAAGCCCGGATTTCTGCATCCACGCAGGTGAGCGCTGAATGTTGCCGGCAACCACATCAAATGCGGCCCCCACTCCCACAGCCACAGAAATATTTAACTGATCAAAATGTTCGGCGATCCAGAAATCTTGTTTGGGGGCAGTTAAACTCACCCAGAGCACATCAGCTCCTGATCGGTTGATCCTGTCGATCATCTTTTGATTTTCCGAATCTGAAAATTTTTCTGTAAATGGCGGCGAATAGGTGCCGGCAACCTGCAGGTCCGGATTAATTTTTTTCAGCACATCAGAAAGCTGATCGGCAACACCCTCGGCAGCACCCAGAAAAAAGAAACTGTATCCGTTTTCTGAGGCAACGGCTGAAAATTCCGGGAGGAGATCCAGGCCGGTTACCCGACCGCGAATGGGTGTATTCAGCAACTTTGAAGCCCAAACCACTGGAACTCCATCGGCCGTTACAATATCGGCACTGTTGTAGAGTGATTTTAATCGATCGTTTTTCCGTGCCCAGAGAATACAGTTTACCGGTGTTACGGCCACCCGGAGTTTTTTCCCATTTTCAATGGCATGCGAAAATTGCTGCATGGTTTCGTTCAGATCGAACCTGCTCACCTGCACATTCAGTATATTTGCCCTTTCGCTGTTCATATCCGTAAAGGTCTATGCACCGGAAACCAGCTTTTCTTCCAGTTGTTTTGCCTGTTCGTAAATGTCCATCAGCCTCCGGTAATTGTGATCCGGTGTATAATGTTCAAGATACGATTTTCGTGCATTTCTGCTCATTTCCATTCGTACCGAACTGTTTCTGACCAGGTATAAAAGCTGATTGTACATCTCCCTGCGGTTGCCCGGAGAAAAGTGAAGCCCGTTTTCTCCATGCTGAATAATATTTTTCGGATTACCAATTCTCGAAGTAATTACAGGGCATCCCATCGACATGGCCTCGAGCAATATTAGAGGCTGACCTTCATAACAGCGGGTGGGAAAAATCAGTCCTTTCGATTCTGAAAGCAACCTGAGTATTTCTTTTTTAGATTGCTGTCCCAGCCAGCTGATATTTTTTCGGTTCTTTGTTTTTTTCTCCAGCTCTTTCTTCAGCGGGCCATCTCCGGCAATTTCCAGCCTGCTGTCCATGGAATTTTCCATCCAGCAGTCTATCAAATCGCGGATGCCTTTTTCATTGCTGAGCCTTCCAACGTACAAAAACCGGTTTTGCTTGTTTTCACTAATTTGCAGATCATCGAATTCATCAAGTGGATCAGTCAGAAAGTTTGGTTTGATAAAAATCCGGTCTTCCGGCAGACCACCCTGCACAAATTTTTCTTTTGAAAACTCCGACAACGCAATAAACGCCGACGGCATTCGCTGCCAGGTTTTCCTTTTCCGGTGGTACTCAATCATGTGGGCTGTCACGGCCGTCTGAAGTTTCGAATTTCTGTAAACTCCATCCCAGACACACTGATAGGCGCTTCCCTGCAAACTGCGCTCATCGATTTTACCTTTGTGATACATCAACCCATTGGGATGAATCAGCCTGAAATTGTGGAGACTCATTACCGACGGAATACCAGCTTCCCGGGCCGCTTCAAAAATGGATGGCGAAAGCAGCGGGAAAAAATTATGGACGTGCATTACATCATAATTGCCACTCGACAGTTTTTTGGCCATCAGGTTTTTGGCATTTCTGTTGTAGTGCGTATCAAAAATCAGTTTAAACCGTCGAAACAGGGATTTCAACTCCTCGTTGTTTTCAACAATCAACTGATCGATGTTGTGATGCTTTTTTAAAAGCTCGTACTCCTGTTTAAGTACCGTCCACTCTCCACCAATAATTTTATATCTATTGTGTACCTGAAGTATGTTCATGAAAAATGTTATCGTAACTTCTT
>SKYV01000114.1 GCA_007127745.1 Balneolaceae bacterium | reverse complement strand
TGATGAAGTGATGGGCTATTCCGGCGAGTTCTATCTCTTTATGTGGGGGCGGCGATTTCTGGATAAAAAAGACACCGAAATCCTGAAGAATATCCGGGATAACAATATCCTGTCATCGGTAACCTCAAACATGATGGCATTTGCGCTGGTAGGTGTACTGGTTTTTGCAGGCATTATCAATATCGACGATTTGGTTGATGATGTGAACCTGATTTATCTGGCAACGGGTGTTGTCATCTTTATCGTTTTTATTGTGCTTTTTGTACAGTTCCGCAGGTATCTTTTTGCCTTGTCGTTAAAAAAATCGGCCATTGTTTTTTCTATTTATCTGTTTCGATTTATGATACACCACGGGCTTTTGATTGTTCAGTGGGCAGTTGTGATTCCTGACACACCTCTTTCCATCTGGTTCACATTTCTGGCCATTATCATTGTGGTAAACCGAATTCCGTTCATTCCCAGCCGTGACCTGGTTTTTATGTGGGCGGGTATCGAACTTTCAAGA
Source organism: Balneolaceae bacterium (assembly GCA_007127745.1). Classification (GTDB taxonomy): domain Bacteria; phylum Bacteroidota; class Rhodothermia; order Balneolales; family Balneolaceae; genus Rhodohalobacter. The sequence goes on along the minus strand of SKYV01000114.1, from coordinate 5,220 downwards.
GCACTTAATATGGCAACGGCCGCCGTTGCAGGGATGCTGCTGGTTTCCAGTGCACTTCGGAAGTGTTCAAACCTGGTTCTGTTTATGCTGATAACTTACTACTCAAAAGACCCGGAAATCCAAAAAATGAGAGAGAGGGGGATTTATAAATTTGATGGCGGAAGGGGTGATGTCGATGAAGAAAAAGTGAATCAGTAGCAGGATATAGAATAATGCACTTGAATCAAAAATAAAACCGATAAAGAAGTTTCAGATTCATACCTGGTTCCGGCATTATGGATTTGATGCGAGAAAGATGGTTTCTATACTCCGTGTTTGCAATATTTTCGAAGTTTAGTGAAAAGGTGTGAAGATATTTTCCAGAACTAAAATGATATTGTCCATAAAGGTCAAAAAGAACATATCCATCGGTTGGTTCTTCAAATATGTCGATCCGATTTTGACTTGCTGCCATTCTTGATGCAGCTCCCAGTGTTAAATTTGAGTTTCTCCATTCAAGATACATTCGGGCTGTGAGCGGAGGAATCATCGGCACTCCTTCTTCAGACCTGTCAAATCGGGCAATTGGAAAAGAGCGACTATCGGAAATGAAATCTGCCCTGACATAACTTGCAGACCCTCCAGTTGTCCATTGGTTAGACAAATCATATTTTAGATTCATCTCTATTCCAGTCATTAATACTTGCTGTTCCATAAAAATGAACGTATTCAAGTCGTCTCGCCTTGTTGCACGCTGATTAGAATCTCTTGGGAAAATGTAGTTATCCATCTGGTTCCGAAACAGAGCTATATGAAAATGAATTGGATTTATATCTGTTGTAAAAAATAATTCACTACCCCATCCTCGTTCAGCACGCAGATCTGGATTCCCTTTCTCATAGGAGAAATTTGCCAGATGGGGACCCTCAGAAAATAATTCTTCGATGCCAGGAGCACGGAATGTTCTTGTTATTGTACTCCCGATTTTTATATTGGAACCAATGAAATATGCAGCTCTGGCCGAACCAGAAAAACCACTAAACGTTCGTTCTCTGATGTGTCCTATCAAAAAAGAGTTCCGTTCCTCACTGGGGGTTACCTGGCGAACATCGAACCGAAGAGCTCCCTGGAGGTTCCAATTACCCATGTTAGTCTCTTGAAAAGTGTAGGCTGCAATTGCCTTTTCGATTGTTTCCGGTGTTTCAGAAAAAGCACCAGATGCATAATCGCGATGTTCACCCCAAATGCCTAAAAGGCCTTTTTCAATGATCGACCATTCTTTGTGGTGGAGATGTATTTTAGTATTGGTGGTTATTACACCAAATTCTGAGCCTACAATTCTTCGATCTGTCTCAAACGTGGGCTTTTCCAGTTCTTCGTGTTTATAGTAGGAGTATGTTGCATCCAGATCAAGCCTGTCAAGAAAACTGCCCGGCATATCAAAACGTCCTCTTAATTCGGTATATCTTCTGAACATCTCAATATCCACACCGTTTGGATGAGCATCGGCAATGCCAATTCCTCCCGGCACTCCATATTTGGTGTCCATCAAATTTCCTGAGACACCAAGCATTCCCCAGGATCGGATATAACTTAGTCCCATTGAGCCATTATAGGTTGTTATACCGGTGTTTTCAAGTGTTCCGGTCGGAGTTCCAATATCCCGGCTTTCGCGAAAGCTACCATCAATTCGAAAAGCAAAATTGTTGAGTAATGGGCCATATGTCCGCATACCTGCAGCGTAGCCTGTGTTTACTGTCTCAGCCTGAGTACTTCCACTCATGTGAATGTGATCTGGCATATCTCGGGGAATCTGCCCTCTTATCACGTTGATAACACCGCCCATTGTGTTGGAGCCGTAGGTGAGTGCAGATGGGCCACGAATCAGTTCTATATGCTCTGCAGTCATCGGTTCAATGGCAAGAGCATGATCTGCGGCAGTTGCGGAAAGATCACCGGTTCTTCCGCCATCTTCCAGTATCAGCAGCCGGTCGCCTCCAAGCCCTCTTAATACCGGACGAGCCGGGGCCGGGCCCATGCTTCTCTGTGCAAGTCCGGGTTCTTCATGCAGAGTTTCAGCAATTGTTCGGCCCAATTGCTGACGTAGGGTGCGGCCTGTCATTACCCGTTCAATATTTGTGGTTTGATCGTCTCTAATATAATCTGCAGTAACCTGAATTTCATCGCCTCGTATCGTTCTGGAGTAGAGCCGTATAGAAACTTCAACCGTATCGTTTGGAATTACCTCTACACTTGCAAAACCCGGTTCGTAACCAATGTGTTGAGCGCGAAGGATCTGTGTGCCAGAAGAAACATTACGGAAAATAAAATCACCATCGGCATGGCTAACAGCTCCCCGGTCGGTTCCTTCAATCATAATGGAGCCGTTGCTCACTGGTTCATTGGTTTCAGTGTCTAATAAATATCCCTTAATAACTCCCCGGTCAGATTCATCTGCCGGCGGCTCAGTGTCTGCAAGAAGCAACTGGGGATATGATAAAGAAACCAGTAGCAATAGTGCTGAAAAGAGTATAAAAATATTTTGCAGCTTAATATTCATGGGATGTATTTAAAAAATCACAACTGTATTATAACATAGCTTCACTTCGCTGGCTCCGTTGAGGGTATAGATAAATCAACGGAAAAATAGAAGAAAGATGTCAGATCTCCTGATAAATTTTGAAAAATCAATCCATTTCGATGTAAATGGGAAGAGGCCGAGGTGTAAGGTCAGCATGGTCAATGTGGAATAGGTTGATTCTCAAATCAGTGCGTCCTTCTGAAAGCAGCTCGAATGAGAATTTCCATGTCTCTTCATTCATATCATAAATATCAGTGAAGTTTCGTTCTTCTACAGGTTTTACATCACTGGTATTTGCATATTTATATCTGAACTCGAGGTTCCACTCTCCGAAAAGGCCTGCTGTGCCTCCCTCTTCTTCATTAAGTTGTGGAAGATCAAAGACCACTTCATTGCGGTCAATCCAGCGTATGGTAATTTCTTCTGTAATATTATCAACAGCATCTGTACTTGAGAAAAACAATCCGTCTCCATTATGCATATAACCCGGTGTTTCATCATCTGAGCCGTGCTTAACATATTGTGGAAAGTTGCCGTTAGGGTCAAGAGTGTACTCTCGTAAAAAGTATCTGACAAGAATCTCTCCGTCAATCTCGAGCTGAAATCCGAATGCTTCGGCATGTTCACCAAATTCATCAGAGCTTGCAGGGTTGTCTTCGCATGAAATTACCACAAAAGCTGTCAGAATAAGTACAAGTAACAGTTTGATTGAACGGTTTAAATAACACATGGTTAATTTATGGGTTGATTGAAAAATGTATTTTAAAGAATAAGAATCCGGCAGTGGTCAAACTGCCGGAATCGGATAATGATTTGGGGTACAAAATAAAATTGAGTTACAATTATCTTTGCCGTTCAAACCGGTTGTGTGGGTATAAACCATCTTCAGCAAGTTCATAATCATCTATGGTGACTGGCATTGCTGAACTTGCTTCAAAAATAGTTTCATCATCGGTTGCGCAATTTCGGATTTGATCAACTCTGTGATTTTCTCCGGAAACACTTTCAATAGAAATAACATCTTCGCATCGATCAAGACGCAGGGTCATGCCGGCAGTCCCTACACGATCGGCTCGCAGGTGAAAACCCCAGGACTGATCGCTTCCGTGCTGCTCAATATTGGAACCGCGCGAATCATTTGGTTGATCCCATGAAACATTCATTCGATAATGTCCATCTGGATTGATTTCATCAGCAGAAACGTCGCCGCTGGCTCCGGATACCCGCTCTTGAGGCAGTTCAACAATTTCACCATCATCCATGATGAAACGAACAAAAATGGAAGGAGTGAAGTATCTTCTTCCCCCGATTTCCTCTTCATCAGCAGATGTTCTGGTGAGATTGCCACCATTGTAAGTATCGCTGAGCATAAATGTATTGTTAAAAACATACTCTTCTACTGCGGCTGCATCGTTAAAAGTATACGACCCGTTTTGATATCTCACGATTTCAACACCTTCAATTTCAATGACAAATCCTACAACCTCAGGATCGGCATCAGGATCCGTCCCGGTTGAACTGTCACTACAAGCCGTAAAAAATGCGGCTGAAGTTAATATGGATAAAATTAGTATTAGTAGTTGCTTAGTATAAATTTTCATAGCTATAACTTTATTATTTTTAATGAATTAATAGTTGGAATGGTTTATAAATGCCCGGGTCTTTAAACTTTAAAAAGTCTGATCTGGGCGGCACCCTGATAGCTCTGCCTCAGGGTATTTCGTTATAATCTTTTCAGGTTTAAAATTGTTTAATTGAGTTACAGCTTGTTACCACAGGTTTCACAGTTTATCATGTGATCTGTGCGAAGATGAAAATTTAAGTGGTAAAAGCTGTGTAACTGAAAAGATAAGTGATCAAACAACAGCGGGAGGAGAGCGGCCTTCCTGAAATTTATTATAAGGCTGGTTGGCGTGTTCGGTTTTCTCCGAAAAGAGACTCAGTTCTGGAGTATCCTTATAAAAAGATTGGGTATAAGCTTCGGGGTTGAAATTGACTACTGATCCGCAAATAACACAGTGCAATTCTTCATCAACCGAAACATAGTTCGCTCCGGCATCATGAAACTCATGGATATGAACATGTGTATTTGATATAGTAATCCCGAAAGCGATGATTACTGCAAATAAAGCTGATATGTTCGGGTTACTCTTTTTGATCATGTGATACTTACTTGGATGTGTAGAATATATACACTAAGCCTGTACATCTTCAAGTAACAACTAAATTAAATTTTGTAAATCAGATTGAAAACGAATGACACAAAAATATATTCTGGCAAGTTAAGTATTAACAGATTTTTAAAATTATGGTAAGTTTCTGTTGGTAGAAGTAAACTATGAAAGGCTGAAAAACTGTGTATGCATATGCACTCACTCTATGCGTTTTTGTTCATTAGCAGCCTTTTAGTCTTTTGATGAACAAGAAGATTTCAGTCAAACCAGCTTCTCAGGACAGTTTCTCTAAAAGTACTTGTTTATCGAATTTGGAAGCGGGATATTTCTTGAATTGTGCTTCGGTTTGACGGACGGGATATGTCCTGATCGGTGCACATATTCAAGTTTGGAGTAATACGGGTATCAAACCGGATTTTTGTCAATAATTTTGGAACAAAACAATCCGGTTTAGAGTACTCATTCTCTGTATTACTAATGCTCTCA
>SKYV01000204.1 GCA_007127745.1 Balneolaceae bacterium | reverse complement strand
AACTGCTGAATCTTTTTGATCGATTCCATCAGGAGAAGGGAGCCATCACGTACCGTACCGGAACAGTGGGGCGGATGGACGGTGTGGAACTTCACGCCTTTGAAACACATCATCTAAACCTTGAAATGGAGGGACTGAATCTGAACGATCCGCTCACCGGTTCGGTGTACTGGAACCGTCTTCCCATTCATAAAATTTCCGAATTCAGCGAGGCGGATTATGGATCTTCCTATCGATCGCAAACGCGGCTGAGAGACCACTATCTGGTTCAACCGCGAACGTATCTGAATTTTGATGAAAGCAAATTTAACCATCGCAGCCTGGAATTTTCGTATACACAGAATTTGTCAAAAACCACCAACCTGGAACTGTCTTTTTGGGACCGTAGGGATGGAGGTGGTTACAACCGGCAGGAGGTGAACGGACGCCAGATTGTGGCACGGGTGTACCATCAGCTAAACGACCGCTGGCTTTTAAAGGGAGCCATCATCAATAACGACCTCGACCGGCAAGAGCCGTTTGGCTATTCCATAACCGACCCGCTTTTTTTTGCATTTAACCGTTTTATTGAAACACCACTTCAGCCGGGTGCAACTTCAAATCAGGCTTCCAACGATATGTACCTGCAAGCCCATCACCGGAAAAGTACAGAGTCAGATGTGTCCACAAAGTTCGGCCTGCACTATCAGTCTTCCAAGTGGGATCTCACCTACAATGCCGATACCCTTGCAACAGATTTTCAACGAATTGAGTTGTTTGCACGGCAGCATGCCGGGTTTGGATCTACACAACTTTCTGCCACCGGTCGCGCTTTTTTATTAAATGAGCGTGAAGAATTGAACCTGGCCGAAACAAGCTGGATGGGCGGCGAAGTGGAAGGAAATTTCAGCCAGAATTTTACACGGCGAGCCAGAATTGATGGTAACGCAAAATTGACGACATGGGATGACGGCCGGACATCGAACGAACTTTCAGGACGGTTTCAGGTTGAACCGTTTACGAGAACAAGGCTCTCGGTTTTTGGGGGCAGATTGTCCCGGGCACCCGATATTCAGGCCGTTTACTGGCAGTCGAACCTGTATCAGGGAGATGCAGATTTAGCCAATGAAGAATCCATGTTTGCGGGGGCAATGGCCGAAATACCGTTGTCCCGAAGTTTTCAGACGGGAGTCAGGGGAGACCTTCGGGAAACCGAAAATGCCATTTTTATAGATAACGAAGGCCGTTTCACCACCATCGATCCCTACACGATGGTCAGCGCTACGGCATGGCTGTCTCTTGATTCACGAATTTTTGAAGGGGAGATTTCCGGTACTTACAAAACATTTTCATCAAATAGTACAAATCCTGTCAACGAAACACTGGATCTTTCCGGCGAACGCATCTGGCTGAAAGGCAGCATCTACTGGAAAAACTATCTGTTTGATCAAGCCACATTTGTAAAAGCCGGATTTTCCGGGATATTTTCACCAAATGCTTTCAGAACTGCAGAACTCATCACCCCGCTGAACCGCTGGCAGCACGGAACAAATGAGTTTGTAAACCCTTCATATTACCGTCTCGATTTTGATCTTTCTGCCCGTGTGCGGTGGTTTATGGTGCTGATAAAATGGGAAAATATACTTGACCGTGTTGAACAACTGGGCTACTTTGAATCCACAGGATATCCCATGCCCGAAAGAAGATTCAGGTTCGGCCTGAGAGTGCTTTTTACAAATTAGTGAGTATGTTGCCAATGAGTTTAGGATATGTTTTAAAGGAAGGATTTGCAGGATTAGGCCGGGCCCGGCTGGCAGCATTTACATCCATTTTTTCGCTCTTTATTGCCGTACTTCTAATCGGCGTTCTCTTCAGAATAGGTTACAACGCCTACGAAGTGGCTCAATTAATCCGGCAGCAGGTAGAAGTGGAAATTTTTCTGGATGACCTGGATGAAAACGCCACCCGAGAGATGGAGGAGATATTGTTGCAAAAGCCTCATATTGAGGGGCTTACCTACATTTCGACCGACAGCGCCTCTCAGGTATTTCAGCAGGAATTTGGCCTGGGAGCAGAAACCATCGCCGAAATGAACTTTTTACCCGCATCTTTTCGGGTGTTGATGTCTGATGAATTCAATGTCACTCAGATCGATTCGCTGGTTCAGGAGATTCGCACATATGAAGGTGTGGATGAGGTACGGTTCAATCTTGCCCTGCTTCAGATGATTGAACAGAGAACCGAGATGCTGGTTCTGGCCGGATCGGGACTTGGGATATTTATTCTACTGGTTGCCATCATTCTTGTATTCAACACCATCCGGCTTACCATCTATGCAAAACGGGACCTGATTCGCGCAATGAAACTGGTGGGCGCTACAAATTCTTTCATCCGCAGGCCGTTTTTGGTTGAAGGGGTGCTGCAGGGAAGCATCGCCGGTGGATTGGCTGCACTCACTGTTTTTATTCTGTTTGAATGGGCCGTGCCCCATTTTTTGCCACAAATAGGGGTACTCTCCTGGCCCATGGGAGAATGGTATTTTTTAACGCTCGGAATTGTTCTGCTGGCCATCATCATGGGCTGGTGGGGAAGCCGGTGGGCCGCGCGTCGATTTATCAGAGACAGCAGAGTTGGGCTGAATTAACCTAAAATGACTGAATCAAAATATTGATCAGTTTTTCAGGGATTTAATTTTATCTCCGCTCTGTTTTCGGCGCTGGCACTCCTCAACATTGTTGCAGGTTCCGATGAGATGAAGAGAATGCGCCTCAATGTTGAAGTCATGGATTTCTTCCATCAGTTTCTGAATTTCGAGAATGCGCGGATCGCAAAATTCTATCACCACACCGCACTCTTTGCAGATCATATGGTCGTGTTGCTGGTAGGCGTACGAGCGCTCATAATAATATTGGTTTTTACCGAACTGCTGGCGCTGAACCAGTCCGCATTCAATTAGCAGATCAAGCGTATTATAGACCGTAGCACGTGATACCCGGGTTCCGGCATTTTTCATGTTGAAGAAAATATCGTCTGCATCGTAATGTCCGTCAGAGCGGTAAATTTCCTCAAGCACCATAAACCGCTCGGGTGTCTGCCGCTGATTTCTCTCCTTCAGATAGGTTCTGAAAATTTCTTTTACCAGTTGAATTGTTTCTTCAGGTGCCTGATGTGCCATAATAAATTTTGTTGATTTTCCTCAAAGTTACAAAAACTTCGGGATCTGTATATAAGTTGATTTCATTCGGCCGGTAACATCAATTCGAATCCGAAATGATTTACAAGGTAAAAATTGTTATTTGTAAGTTGAGACGCAGAAAGATCCGAAAATGTTTAAACGGATTTTTTGAATCCTTCTTGCGTTAAAATTTTTTGTTATAATAAATCGATATAAAAATAACACGAATTTATATCTTGCTGACATTGTATTAACTCATAAATTCAGAACATATGCCAACGATTGTTGCTTTTGAAACCCTGACAGATCTTTACCTTAATCTTACCGAAAAATACAAAAAGTCCACGAAAACGGCTTTTGCCTACAAACCTTCGGCGGATGAGGAGTATAAATCCACAACCTGGGATACAGTAAAAGAAGATGTGAATTCGGTTGCTTGTTATCTGCTGGAACGAGGTATTGAAAAAGGCGATCGTGTGGCTATTTTAAGTGAAAACCGGTATGAGTGGGCGGTGGTTGATCTGGCAATTCAGATGTGTGGTGCTATCAACGTGTCGCTCTATACAACACTTCCGGCCAGCCAGTGCGAATATATTCTGAAGGATTCCGGATCAAAAATATTTTTTGTATCAACAGGTATTCAGCTAAAAAAAGCTGTTGAGGTGTTTGACAACTGCCCGGATTTGGAATCTGTTATTGCTTTCGATGAGCCGAAGGTGAAAAAATATATGCAGAAAGATTACGTCAAGCTGTTCGACAGAGTCTGCACAACGGGATTAAAGGCTGAACAGAAGTGGGCCGATGAACTTCGTAAAAGGCCAAAATCCATTCAGCCCGAAGATGTGGCAACCCTGATCTATACATCAGGAACCACCGGCCTGCCGAAAGGAGCCATGCTCACACACAGAAATATTGTGAGTAATGTAAAGTCTGCCCACGAAGCCATCTATATCAGTGATCAGGATCGTTGTTTATCATTTCTGCCGCTCTGCCATTCGTTTGAACGCACTGCCGGTTATTACGCCATGATTGCCGGCGGAGCGGAAATTTACTACGCTGAAAGTGTGGATACAGTGGCCCGTAACATGACCGAAGCACATCCCACCATTGTTGTAAGTGTGCCAAGGCTGTTTGAAAAAATTTACAATCTTGTGAACAATAGTGTGAAAGAAGGCAGTGCCGCCCAACAGGCCATTTTTAACTGGGCACTGGAAGTGGGAGAAAAATACTGGAAAGGAAAGCGTGGCCTCACTGCGCTGCAGAAGGGGATAGCCGATCGGCTCGTATTCAACAAATTAAGAGAGCGGACCGGCGGCCGGATCCGGTTCTTTGTTTCCGGCGGGGCTGCTTTACCCGCAGATATTGGCACATTTTTTATGTCGGCCGGGCTGAATATTATAGAAGGGTACGGGCTGACTGAAACTTCTCCCGTGATGTGTGCCAACCGGTATGGCGAAGAGGTGATGGGTACAGTTGGCAAGGTGCTGAACGGGGTAACGGTAGGAATACAGAGTCTGGAAACCAACGAAATTATAGCGCAGGTAAGCGGTGAGGATTATCCGACGGATATTACCAGCGGCGAAGGAGAAATTCTGAACCGCGGTCCCAATACCATGAAGGGCTACTGGAAGAATGAAAAAGATACCAAAGAAATGATTGATGAAGAAGGCTGGCTCCATACCGGTGATGTGGGCCGGTTTGTGGACGGTCGGCTGAAAATCACCGATCGTATCAAACACATGATTGTGAACGCCGGCGGGAAAAATATCTATCCCGGACCGATTGAAGACCTTTTTAAAACCAGCCAGTGGATCGATCAAATTGTGGTTGTGGGTGAGAAGCAGAGCTATATGGCAGCACTGATTGTTCCCGATTTTGAATCTCTTGAAAAATATGCAAAGCAGAACGACATCAGCTATTCAAACACCGAAGAACTGATTGCTCACGAATCGATCGAAAATCTGTTCAGCAAGGAAATCAGATCGTTTTCCAAAGAGCTGGCTTCACACGAAAAAATCCGGGATTTCCGGTTAGTTCCGAATGAATTTTCTGTGGAAACCGGTGAGCTGACTCCTACGTTGAAAGTGAAACGCCGAATCATTGAAGATAAATATGGCGATCTGATTGCAGACATTTTTGAAGGAGATCAGGGGTAGGGCACATTGAATTTCAAACATCGATGGTGGATTGTGTCTTTCCCTGAATGAGTGTCAAAATCAAATCATGATCAGAGCTTAATCTTCTGAAGATTTTCTTGCATCTACAAAGGATTTAATGCCGGCAATCAGAAAAATAATGCAAAGAACGGCCATCACAGACTGACTCAAAGCAGCAGACATCCTTTCGGGTGCTTCACCACCAAATATCAGCCCGATGATTGCCGTCAGACCGCCGAATGAACCGCCAAGGCCAAGAATTGCGAGTAAAAGCGCGGCATGCATCGCGTGTTTGCGCATCGAATCACTGCGTTTTGCAAGCATTCCAAGCCCTCCGAATACGGCTCCGAAAAATGCAGGAATCAGTGCGGTAACACTAACTGCTTCGGTTGCGATGTAAGAGATAATTCCAACAATGATGAGAATGATTCCAATATTGATTGATAGTT
>SKYV01000287.1 GCA_007127745.1 Balneolaceae bacterium | reverse complement strand
GCCGGACAAGCTGTCCGGCGTACAATGGGCAGCCTGCCCGTTACTCAAAATTTCAAATTCCAGGAAAATCTTTGCTAAGGCCAACATTCTCAGGCAAAGAATTATACTTTTTGCTTTGCAAGGATTGTCTTGCCGGAGAAGCCCCGAGGGGTCGGGATGGCTGCCCACTGTCCGGCGTACTTGACTAAACCGTTTTGGAATAGGCGGTCTGATGCAGTTTCTGTTTCAGGTATTCATCAAACACCATGGCTATATTTCTGAGAAACAGTTTACCAAGATCGGTGATCATGAAACCTGTCTCTGTCAGCTGAATAAATCCATCCGATTCGAGTTCCTTCAACCGGAAGAGTTCATCAGAAAAATGTTCTTTAAACCTCTGTTTGTCCCCTTCAAAAAACTGGCCGTAGTCCAGTTCACGCTTGCACATAACCTGCATAATCAGTTCCCGCCGCAAGAGGTCTTTACTACTGAGCGGTAATACTTTTTTGATGGGCAGCCTGCCGTCGTCCAGCATTTCATAGTAAGCGTCCAGGTCTTTTTCGTTCTGGGTGTAGAGTGTATCTCCCTGCGAAATGCCCGACATCCCAAGACCGATCATTTCCAGTTCGGCATGGGTGCTGTATCCCTGAAAATTCCGCTGAAGTGAACCGTTTTTCAGAGCCAGGCTCAGTTCGTCGTCCTCTTTCGCAAAATGATCCATTCCGATATACTGATATCCGTAATCCGGCAGAAATTGAATAGCGTGAACCAGCATGCTCAGTTTTTCTCCGGTTGACGGCATATCTGCTTCATTCAGCAGCCGCTGTGCCGGCATGATAGAGGGCAGATGTGCATAGCTGTAAATTGCAAATCGATCGGGATCAAGTTCCAATACATCCTCAACGGTTTTTTTAAATAGCTCAAAAGTCTGCCGGTGCAGTCCGTATATCAGATCAATATTGATATTTTTTATCCCGTGTTTTCTAAGCAGCGAGCAAACTTTTTGAGTCTGTTCAAATGGCTGAATCCGGTGTATGGCTTTTTGCACGGCTTCGTTGGTATCCTGCACACCCAGTGATGCCCGGTTGCAGCCAATTTCCTTGAGAGCTATAATATGCTCTTCTTCAACTCTTCGCGGATCAATTTCCACACTGAACTCTACATCTTTATGAATCTGAAACTGATCGTATATGATCATTCCGAGTCGCCGAAGCTGTTTGGGGCTCAAAAAAGTAGGAGTGCCTCCGCCAAAATGGATCTGTTTAATAACCGAACCGGAATGGATGGTTTTGTTGATAAGCTCCATCTCTTTCTCCAGATAACCCAGATACACATCTCCGCGATCCTGATTTTTGGTGATCACTTTTGTGCAGCCACAAAACCAGCAGAGCGAAAAGCAGAATGGTATGTGAATATAAAGAGACTTCTCCCGCTTTTCTTGAGTACGGTTTGTGTGGTACGCATCAAGTACACCTTTATCAAACTGATCTGTAAATTGTACAGCGGTAGGATAAGAAGTGTAACGCGGGCCCGGCACATTATACTTTTTTACCAGGGATAAAAGTTGTTCTGACTCAATAGACACTTTGGCAAATGATGTTTATTCGTTAAACAAAATATCGAATCCACTCTCTGCGGTGAGGCGAAGATTTTCTGCTCTGCCTTTATGAACAAGTTCAGTCAATGTTGAGTTCTCGAGCATATCTTTGATACTATCCCGGGTTTCCGCCCATTTGTCATGAAGCGGACAGGGATTCTGAACACCACATCCCGGCAGGCCAAGAGCACATTCGGTGAGAAGCTGCGGCCCGTCAATAGCCAGTACAATGTCCATGAGAGGCACTTCACGTCCGTCTTTTACAAGCCTTACCCCTCCATTTGGTCCTTTAAATGATTCGAGTATCCCCTCAGCAGTTAGCTGCTGCAGAATTTTGGTAAGAAAATGAAATGAGATTTCGAGTTTGTCACTCATATGCCTGATCGGGATAAATTTTCCCTTCTCCTGATTTGCAAGAAATAAAGAAGCCCTCAAGCCGTATACACATGATTTTGATAATAGCATAATTTATAATTTTGGTTTTTGAGACTCTTTTGTCTTAAAAATATTGAATTTGCAAACCGAATACCATCTCTTTTTTTATCTATATTGAAATATTCTACAAGAAATTATAAAGCGTAGCAACTGAAAAATCATATATCTGAAGAATTTTGAAAGCTTTGCGAAACACCTCAATTTCAGTGGTATTGATTTCTGAATGTATCAATCCACAGTAATACTGCTGCTACAACAGGCAAGCCTGCCACTACCATCAGCCAGAAAAAAATATTTGGCGGAACCAGGACAGACGGCCAGTATCCACTGACCATAATCAGCGATAATATGACCAGCAGTGCCGATCCGGTAAAACTCTTTTTCATCCATTGTGGCGTATTTTGATGAATCAGTTCGATGATTGCCAGAGAGAAAAACCCGAGAAGCAGCACGTGCAGATATAGCACCCGCAGGCTGTGTTCACCCGGCCATATGTCATTCGGTAAAACGGCTGCGAGTTTAAAGAAGATGATGAGGGCGGCCAGGAAGAAAACAGTGTGCCCGACAAATCCTTTCAGGGCTTTTTGCTTGATGAGCAGGTACAAATTCAGTGAAAATGAAAGGATTATCAAAATCAAGCCGGCATACGCGGTATAGAGCATGGCCGGGGTAATGAGCGATTGCGTGAGGCTGAATGGAAAAATCATCATCGAACCAAATAAAATGGGCATCCAGAACCACCCTGTGCCCGGTTTAAATTCAACAGAGCCTGCTTTAGCCCAAATCACTCCCAAAACTCCGAGAATCGTCCATCCTTCGGTAAACACCGACAGAAAAAAGTGAGTCATGGCCGAGGATACCTGCGGGCTGTCGATAGTAGTAAATTGAAATATGGAAACACCCCACGCCCCGAGAGAACTGATTAAAAGTACCAGAAGTGCAGCATCAAACATCATATGGGCAACGGATGCAGAATCCCTTTCTTCAAGCTTGAAATAGAGCCAGGCAAACCAGTACCAGGTGATCATCACCAGGCCGGAGATGATGGCTGCAAGGGGTAAATTTGCACTGCCGATGGATACAGGCTGGTATCCGTAAAACAGGAAAAAGGGATAAGAAAGAAATCCCAGTAAAATCATCACAGACAAACACCATTTAAACGATTTTAAACCATCAATTTTTCCATTTTTGGAAAGATGCTGAATCATCAAAATCATCAGGGGCGGACAAACCCAGTTAAAAAACATGAGGTGTGAGTGAGCGTGCCGAATGTTGGCAAAATGAAACAATTCTGGCAGCGGGTAGAGCATCCCGTAGCGGTATAAAAACCCGGTAATTGCAGCCAATATAAAACTGAACAAGGAGAGCTGCCAAAGTCGGTGAAATCGTTTCATGAAAAAAAAGTCGTCAATTTATTTATTAAAGATAAATATACGATCAGCTAAAACTGATAAATATGGAAACGATTCCAAAATGTGTTGACCGGTTTGAGGAAAGTTGTTTTTTGCTATTTTACAAGGGTAATGATTTTCAACATCTAAAATAAAACAAAATATGAGTGAGAAACCGATAACAAATCAACGACGATCGTTTCTGAAAAAACTTGCAGCCGGTGTTGCCGGTGGTACATTGATCCCTTTGTCAGCCGCAGCCGAAAAAGCGAGTTCAAAAAAAGCCGGGACTGCAGCTGACCACGGCTGTCATGTAAAGTTAGGAATATCAAGTTACTCCTACTGGCACTTCGATCCTGAGCGGACTCCAATCCGGCATGTAATTGAAGAGGCTTCACGGCTTGGAGTGTACGGAGTGGATATTTTACACCGCCAAATGGAGAGCGAAGATCCCGACTACATCCGGGCTCTAAAAAAACACGCCCTCATACACGGAGTTCATTTAAACTGCCTTTCCACTCATCAGCGGTTTCTGACCCCAGACCGCGAAGAACGCGAGCGAAGTATTGAGGACACAAAACGGTTTATCCGACTGGCGCACGATTTGGGCGTGCCGTGTATCCGGATCAGCACCGGCCGCTGGGGCACAACCGGATCTTTTGCTGAACTGATGGACCGAAGAGGCGAAGAACCGCCGGTTGAAGGATATACCGAAGAAGACGGTTACGAGTGGTGCATTGACGCACTGGAGCGAATAGCCCCGGTTGCCGAAGAGTATGGCGTGATGCTGGGCCTTGAAAACCACTGGGGATTAACCCGAACCGCTGAAGGATTACTCCGCCTGTTTAACGCCGTTGATTCTCCCTGGTTGGGCGTTTTAATGGATACCGGTAATTTTCTGGATGATAAATACGAACAGCTCGAAATGGTTGCCCCGCACACCGTTTTTATCCAGGCGAAAACCTACTATGGCGGCGGACGTTTTTACACACTGGATCTGGATTACGACCGCATTGGCCGAATCCTGAAAAATGCGGGTTACAAAGGCTACATTTCTATCGAATTTGAGGGGCACGCCCCATCCGATGAGGCCGTAGCTGACAGTATTGACTTGCTCAGATCGGCTTTTTCCATCCTGTAATAATTTTACCGGATGACCTATAATCAACCCTGCAGCGTCCGAAGGACCTCCAGTCGTTGCGGTTAAACGCTTCAAGGAGAGACTATCCAAAAAGGACGCTCACCAAAACATAATAACTACGATACCGTCATGCCGGACACCGATCCGGCATCTCCTGCTTTTATCAAAGAGAGGAGATTTCGCTTCGCGTTCAAAAAATGAGCGTATCGGGTACGGGATGACGTCCTTTTTGGACAGTCTTAAGCTGATACTGGCGCAAGCGTCCGCTTGTGCCCCCGAAAGGTCCATGCGGACGCTTAAACCAGTTCAGATGCCGGATCGGGGTTCGGCATGACGCCCTTTTTGGACAGTCTCAAGCTCAATGATTTAAAAAAGTTGTCGGGTGAACTTTATTTGCCACTGAAAC
The DNA here is from genome assembly GCA_007127745.1 of Balneolaceae bacterium. Classification (GTDB taxonomy): domain Bacteria; phylum Bacteroidota; class Rhodothermia; order Balneolales; family Balneolaceae; genus Rhodohalobacter. The sequence continues at coordinate 862 of SKYV01000287.1, read as the reverse complement.
ACGGAGGAGCACTTAAATCTCCGTGTTTTCAGTGTTTCCAAGTAATTATTTTCTGCTGCTCATACCAGATTCTTGTGGAATGTTTTGATTTCTTGAAAAGAGCCAATACATTATTGCATGGAACGAGTTGTAAACATATCAAAAAATGCAAAAGAAGCAGAAGAGTGGGATATAAAACAGCAGCTATCCATGACTTCTGCTGAAAGACAGGAAGCCGCTCGTATTCTTAAAGAGAGAGTTTATGGTAAAAACTGTCCCGATATTAAAGAGGCTGAGAGAATGAAATGAGAAAGATGGTAAAATACATTACCGTTACTGCCCTGCTAACCATATTTTTTTCAGCTCCTTCTTTCAGTCAAACCGGTATCCTCATTGTCTATCACAGCGAAACGGGCAACACGGAAAAACTGGCACAGGCTGTGGCAGAGGGAGCAAACCAGGTGTATGGAGTTGATGTGGTTCTGAAACCATCAAACCAAACCAATGAGCAGGATCTGTTGAATGCCGATGCAATTATTGTTGGCAGCCCGGTTTATAATGCCAATGTTTCTCCCGAAATATCCCGTTTTATTGCATCCTGGCCTTTTGAAGGCGAACCGCTGAAAGATAAAATCGGTGCAGCATTTGTCACTGCAGGCGGCATTTCGGCCGGAGAAGAACTTGTTCAAATGAACATTCTGCAAAGCATGCTGATGTTCGGAATGATTGTGGTTGGCGGGCCAGACTGGACACAGGCTTTCGGGGCATCTGCCATTGTCGGTGAACCTCCTTTTGAATCAGAAACACCGGGTGAAATTGATGAAGCATTTTTAAATAAGGGAAGAGCTCTCGGCAAACGGGTCGCTGAAATTGCCATGCAAAT
>SKYV01000217.1 GCA_007127745.1 Balneolaceae bacterium | reverse complement strand
GCATACCCGAACCAGTCTTTTCAAGGAATGGTGACTGAAATCGCAAATTCAGCCGATATTTCCGGTACAGGATCAGCAGATCAGGTAACCAACTACAAGGTAAAAATCAGAATTACAACACCTCATAATCTCGATCACGCTGAAGGAGATTTCTTTGCAGTGAATGTTAGCGAAACACCAACTGCAGATTACAGCCCGAATTTTAAACCCGGTATGTCTGCAAATGTGGATATCAGAACCAATACGGTGTATGATGTGGTTTCTGTTCCCATTCAGGCCGTAACAGTGCGGGATTTTACAGCAGATGTTGGCCGGAATAACTCCCCGGAAGAAGATGAGGAAAACGGAAATAACCGCAGGCGAGCATCGAGTAATGAAGATTTCAGGCGCGTGGTATTTGTGAATGAAGATGGAATCGCACAGAGGGTAGAAGTTGAAACCGGAATCAGTGATAACTCGCACATACAGATTATGAGCGGACTGGAAGCCGGAATGGAAGTGGTAACCGGCAGTTACAGAATTCTCTCACGCGAGCTTGAAGATGGTGATGCCATCAAAGTTCAAAACAGAAACCGATAACATCTTTTTCAGAGATCCGATGGGAAGAAATATAATTGAAATAACAGATCTTACAAGGCACTACCACATGGGCCAAACTCTTGTAAGAGCGCTCGATGGTGTAACATTTAACGTTGGAGAAAACGAATATATCGCGATCATGGGGCCGTCGGGTTCCGGAAAATCAACCCTGATGAATATGATCGGTTGCCTGGATACACCTACCTCGGGCGAATATATTTTGAACGGTCACCGGGTCAGCGATCTGGACGATTCTGAACTGGCTCAAATCAGAAACCGAGAAATTGGTTTTGTATTTCAAACCTTCAACCTGCTTCCCAGAACTGATTGCCTCAGTAACGTTGAACTCCCGCTTATTTATTCGGGAATTCGCAGTTCTTCACGAAAGAAAAAAGCTATTGAAACCCTCGAAAAAGTGGGGCTGGGTGACCGGATTGATCATAAACCCAACGAGCTCTCGGGGGGGCAGCGCCAGCGTGTAGCCATTGCAAGAGCACTGGTAAACGATCCGTCAATTATTCTTGCCGATGAGCCGACCGGAAATCTGGACAGTAAAACCGGAGATGAAATTATGGTGTTGTTTGAAAATCTTTACAGAGCCGGCAACACAATTTTGGTGGTTACACATGAGCAGGATATCGCAAATTATGCCAGACGGGTTATCCGCCTGCGGGATGGTAAAATAGAAGTGGACGAGAAAATTGAAAATCCCGTACTCGCAAAAGCTGACCTGGAATTACAGCCTGCCTGATTTCCTGCATCAGATGAGTGAAACCAAGCCGGAATTTATTTTGTTGTTCCGGCTATGAATATAAAATCACAAAATTTTGATATAATTGTTGCAGGAGCCGGAATGGGCGGTTTATCTGCCGCCACTATTCTTGCCAAAAAAGGATATTCCGTGTTACTGCTTGAGGCATCTCATCTTGCAGGGGGTTGCAGTTCTTCCTATTACCGGAAAGGCTACATTTTTGAATCGGGAGCTACAACATTGATCGGATTTGATGAACATCAGCCGTTAAACGAGCTTGAGAAATTAGTTGATCTGCAAATACCCAAAGAGCCGATAACACCACCAATGAAAGTTCATCTGAACGGAAAACAAATTACCCGCTGGAAGGATAAAAACAGGTGGGTACGCGAAGTGATCCGGCATTTTGGAGAAGAAAAAGAACAGGAACAATTCTGGGAACTGATTTTTCAGATTTCTGATGTGGTCTGGAAAGCAGCGTTACAGAACAAAACCTTTCCGCCAAAAAAATTGTCAGAATGGTTTCATCTGTTCCGGAATGACCTCAGCGACGTTTGGATATTGCCATACGCTTTTAATTCAGTGAAACAAACCGCATCCGAAATTGGGATATCAAATCCAGAATTTTATCGCTTTCTGGATGAACAGTTGATGATTACTGCCCAGGCATACTCCGAAGAAACCCCGTTTCTGTTTGGGGCTCCTGCTCTAAGCTACACAAATTCAACAAATTACTATGTGCCCGGTGGTTTGATTGAAATGGTAAAAGTGCTTCTCAGCAGATTTGAAGACCTGGGAGGCGTTTTCCTGAACAGAGAAGCCGTTCAGTCTATTGAAAAAAGGAATGGAAGTTATCACGTTTATGCCGGCAAGGACAATACCTATCGGGCTAACGTGGTCATTTCAAATTTGCCTGTATGGAATATGGCTGATCTGACTCAAGGCAAAATTGCGAATTATTTTTCGGGCGAATCCAAAAAGTATGACAAAGCCTGGGGAGCTTTTACCATGGGAATTGTAACGGATGATATTTATCCGGAAGTGATGCCGATTCATCATCAGATACATATCTCCCCGGAAGAAAAAGTGATGGGAATGGATTCGGATTCTCTGTTTGTATCATTTTCTAAAAGGGGAGACCGGGCACGCGCTAAAAACGGAAATCGGGTCTTAAGTGTATCAACCCACAGTTCGCCCGAACCTTGGTTTGACCCGACTCTCGACTACAATAAAGCCAAACATGCCGTTGAGGAACAGATCAAAGAAATTTTAAAAGATAAACTGCCACGTTTTTCCCAAGCCGGAATAAAATTGCTATTTTCCTCTACTCCCGTTTCCTGGAGCAAGTGGGTTTACAGAAAGAAAGGCAGGGTGGGTGGAATACCCCAGAACATGAGCCGCTCTCTGTTAGACTGGACTCCCGCAGAAACCCCGTTTGAAGGGCTGTTTTTATGTGGTGATACTGTTTTTCCGGGGCAGGGAATTCCAGGCGTAACTTTAAGCGGAATCAACGTATCTTACAGAGTTGACAAATATTTAAAAAATCTCAGACAGAATTGAATTACCAAGGCGAAAATTATCAACCCAATACTCAGTTTTCAATATTTCCACCGGCCGTTAAACATTTGCTTATTGTAAATGTGCTGGTATTTCTGGCACTTGCCAACCCGATGCTGCAAAGCTATTTAATGCAGTACGGCGCACTTTGGCCCGTAGGCTCCGGTTTGTTCGGGCCATGGCAGCTGGTAACCTACATGTTTATGCATGCAAGTTTCGGCCACATCTTTTTTAACCTTTTTGCCCTATGGATTTTTGGTCAGGGCATCGAAAATTTTTGGGGAACCAAACGTTTTGCAACCTACTACTTTTTAACGGGAATTGGAGCCGCGCTCATCCACATGTGGATTGGCGGAACCGGTGCACCCACCGTAGGGGCTTCCGGAGCGGTTTACGGAATTCTTCTCGCTTTTGGCATGATGTTTCCCGATCGCTACATAATTCTATTAATTCCGCCCATCCCGATTAAAGCAAAATATTTCGTAGCAATTTTTGGTGCAATTGAACTCTTTTCCGGCCTGATGAGGCCAGACAGTGGCATCGCTCACTTTGCCCATTTGGGCGGTATGGTTGTCGGATTTATCCTCATCAAATACTGGGGATTGAAAGGTGAGCAACGTTATTACTCATAACATCTAATTTATGTATCAGCAGGAGTCTTTTGGCAGTGCTTTTAAGCGGGGATTCATGAGAATTCCTCCCGTTATCCGTACGATCATTGCCATCAATGTTATTGTATTCGTATTTCAGGCCCTGTTCGGCAGTATACAAATTGGCGGCCAGAGTATTAACCGATACATTGTTTTCTACCTCGGTTTTGATCCGTCTCTCTACACCTCGATTACACAGCCCTGGCGTTTTGTTACCTACATGTTTTTGCATGGCGGCGGCTTCCATCTGCTGTTTAATATGCTCTGGCTTTGGTGGCTGGGAAGATCGGTTGAAGAGTCGATCGGGCCAAGATCGTTCATTGTTCTCTTTTTTGGAGCGGGCATCGGCGGGGCAATTTTCCACATTGCGCTCTCCTTTTTGTATGGTACCAGCCTGGTGATTGGTGCCTCAGGAGCGGTTTTTGGAGTGATGGTTGCCTTTGCCTATCTCTATCCGAGAGCCCCCATCATGCTCATTCTTCTTCCGCCCATTGAAGCCCGTTTTGTTGTAGCCGGCCTTATCGCCTTTGATGTGATCTTCCTCGGATCGGGCGATGGCGTTGCCCGATTGGTACACCTTGGAGGTGCAGGGGTGGGTTATCTCATCATTAAGGCACATTATCAGGGAACCGATCTTTCGAAATTTATCCGTCCGATTGAACAGATTTTTAAGGAAAAACCGTCACGAAAAGCCAAAGCCAAAAAGCCGAGAAATAAAAATATGTATTCGGTCAGTGATGCAGAAATTGTTGAGGAATCGGATCAGTCGGAACTGGATCAGATTTTGGAAAAAATTTCAAAAAAAGGCTACGACGGACTGACCCCCGAAGAGAAGAAAAAACTGTTTGATCTGAGCAAGAGAGGGTGAGGGTGGGAATATTTAAATTCCAAGCACTAAATTTCTAATAACAAATGTCAGTTGGCAGTTGGTAATTTTCTAATAAAACTTTGATTAAAAATGGGGACATTCAGAGATTTAACGGTTTATAAAAAAAGCTTTTTCGTTGGCAATGGAAATTTTTGAATTAACAAAATCGTTTCCGATATCTGAAAGATTTGCTTTGATAGATCAATTAAGAAGATCTTCAAGGTCAGTATGCCGGTCCATAAGTGAAGCATACAGAAAAAGGCAGTATCCAAAGCATTTTATCAGCAAAATAAGTGATGCAGATATGGAGAATTCAGAAACTCAGGTTTCTTTGGAATTTGTTGAAGCCTGCGGTTACATCAATAAAGAACAATACCTGAATTTGTTAAGCAAATCTGAAGAAGTAGGTAAATTGCTTCATCATATGATTACAAATCCTAAGAAGTATCAAAGCAAAAATAAATTTCCATTGACAAAATCTTAAATATTGAATTTTGCCAACTGCTAATTGCCAATAGAAAATAACGGAATGAACACTATCAATAGAAGAAAATCTATCACCGTTAATGTCGGGGATGTTCCCGTGGGTGGAGACAACCCGATTGTTGTACAGTCGATGACCAACACCGATACGGCCGATATTGATGAAACGGTAGATCAAATTGACCATCTCAATCAAGCCGGTTCAGAGCTGGTTCGCATTACGGTGAACAATGATGCCGCAGCCAAAGCTGTGCCCTATATCAAAGAGCAGCTCATAAACCGCGGAGTAACCGTTCCCGTTATCGGAGATTTTCATTACAACGGCCATTTGCTTCTTACCAAATATCCGGAAATGGCAAATTCGCTGGCCAAGTTCAGAATCAATCCGGGAAATACGGGCACCAAAACCCGTGACAAAAATTTCTGCACAATTGTTGAACAGGCAATTAAATACGACAAGCCTGTGCGAATAGGAGTAAACTGGGGGTCGCTCGATCAGCAGCTGCTGGCCCAGTACATGGATGAAAACAATGCCCGTAAAAACCCAAAATCATCGAAAGAGGTGATGCTGGATACCATGGTGGAAAGTGCCCGCCGGTCAACAGCACTGGCCGAAGATGTGGGTCTGCCGGCCAATAAAATTGTTGTGAGCTGCAAAATGTCGGGCGTGCAGGACCTGATCAACGTATATCAGAGAATAGCCAACGACCTTCCATATCCGTTGCACCTGGGGCTTACCGAAGCCGGAATGGGCATGAAAGGAACCGTGGCCAGTTCGGTGGCACTTGCCGTTTTGCTGCAGAAAGGAATCGGGGATACTATCAGGGTTTCGCTTACACCCATGCCGGGTGCCGACAGGGCAGAGGAAGTTCGCATTTGCCAGCAAATTCTCCAGTCGTTGGGAATCCGCAGTTTTATCCCGCAGGTAACTTCCTGTCCGGGTTGCGGCCGAACCAAAAGCACCTATTTCCAGGAGCTGGCCGATGAAATTC
>SKYV01000061.1 GCA_007127745.1 Balneolaceae bacterium | reverse complement strand
CATCAAGCAAATTCCATATTATACAGATCATAATGGATATGAAAAGTTAATAATAGTGTTGAAAAGCTGGGAAGATGAAATAATACAAGAAAGAAAAAAAACTTCGGCCTCATATTTAGAAGAAAGAAATGTACTTGATGAGGTGGTTAAATGAAGAAAATAAATGAAATTAACGATAGTGAGGTGATTCGTCTTATAAAACGTGACGAATCTCACAAAAGCTATTTTTTTAAAATGGTGTAAGAGAAAAGATGGTACTTCAAACTCAAGGGAGAGAATTTCTTCGATATTGAAGAAATACCAGGTCCGGTCATCTCTGAAGATGGGGGTGCATATTTTCCTGGCTGGTTACCATTTATATATTTTGAAAAATTAGCAAAAAACCTCAGCCTTGAAAAAGACGGTGCAATTCTAAACGATTTGGTTGAGATTTTAGAATCGATAGCTGACAAAGAGATTAATAATCCTCATGTATGGGCAGATTTTATTCGTGTCGTTTCAAACGTACCAAACAAATTCATTTCTCATAATTTATTGAATAATGTTTCTAATTGGTTAGATACTGAATTTAAAAATAGCCTGCCAAGTCACGAAATCAGTAAAAATCTCTTGCCAAAATTCTTGAATGAGAATGCAGAAAAAGACGAATTTGAAAAAGCAGAGATAATTCTCACTCATATACTTGACCTCAAGGAAGAAAAATTAGACAGATCCTATTCAGGATATACAGAAAAGAAGTACAAACCTCTCATTGACCTGTATTGGTTACGACATACACTTATTGAAAATGAGCTCTTAGAACTTATTGGAAAAGAGCTTTCTCCAAAGATTATCTATAAGCTCGCCGATAATCTTAGAGAAATGCTTTACGGCCAGGTTGTAGAAAAAAACTTATCCAGTAAATTTTTCCTAAGGTTTGATATTGAGGATTGGAATTTAAAAGTATCCTATGACCCTGACCCAGATATTGAGTTAGCGGATGCTACTACTGTTGTCATTTCTGACTTTCAAAAACTTGAAGAACAAGAATTGGCAGATCAGATAACAAAAAAGGTGAAAGGTGAATCACCCGACATCGAAATAGAAATAGATGCAATTGGGTACTTCACAAGAAGATTATTTACTGATCACTCAGTTATTTGGTGCACTTCACTTCACAAATTGAAAGAGGGTGAAATAATGAGAGATGAAACGAAACTGATTCATGTTCATCTCCTCATGGAAATAATACGAATAAAGGGTATAGAAAATGGAGAAACCTTTTCTGAATTAAAAGAGAAATTCCTAAGCAATGAATATCCCCACCCTATTTTCAAGCGTATTCTTTTTTATGTTCTTTCAAAAACATGGAAGAAAAACAAAGAAGTGTTTTGGGAACTTGTTAAAAACGAAGATGAAGCAGGGTACTTTTCAGATTCACTTTTAAGTAAAGAAATATTCTATCTACTCCGTGAAAATTGTGAAGAGTTTGACAAACAAGAGAAAAATTTATTAAAGAAGATTATTAATAAAGGACCACAAGGAGAAAGAGTAAACCCTGGAGAGGATGATACAAAATATTGGCAATTACAATGGTATTCAGCATTAAAGGAGGATTCTGATTTTTCAAAAAAATATGATGAGCTTTCTGAGGAAAGAGGAATAGAATCCGAACATTATGAAACCTTAGGTGAGGTCAAAACACGAGTTGGATCAGTATCTCCTTTTACTCCTGAGGAAATCATCGATATGGGAATGGTCCAGTTGCTAAAGGAAATAGAGAACTTCAAACCTGGTTGGGATATTGATGATCCAACTTATGATGGGTTTGGAAATTCAATAATGAGTACCGTTGCTCAAAAACCATCCTCATTTACAAATGAGTTACAGTTACTTATCGAAGCACCATACTTCTGTGTGTATAATTTTTTATTAGGCTTCCAGAAAGCTTGGGAGAATAAAAATACTTTCGATTGGGAAGAGTTGCTGAATTTCATTTATGCTTATATAAGCACAGAGTCTTTCAAAAATAATGAGCTAATTGTTGAAGGTGACAGGCTGGGAATGGACAAGGAGCTTATCATTCATCAAACTGGCCGATTGATTACTGAGGGGACAAAAAAAGACAGCAATGCATTTGATGAAGATTACTTGCCAATAGCTAAGAAAATTCTTCTGAAGATTGTACCTGAGTTAGAGCCTGTTGATGATATTGATGAAACAAATATGGATTACCCGACTTATTCATTGAACTCGAAAGCTGGTAAAGTGCTAATGGCACTTATTAATTATTCATTGAGATATGCTCGGGTACACTATGGTGAAGACCATGAAGGATTCAGATGGGATGAAGAATTAAAAGAGTTGTATGAAAAATCCTTGGGCAAAAAAATCATTGATACATTTATTCTGATTGGATTTTATTTCCCTCAATTCAATTACCTGGATAAGGATTGGACACAAGGTAAAGTAAAAGAATTTATTGAGCTTGAGGAAAAAGAGTGGAAAGCATTTATGGGTGGTTACTTATGGGACTATCCGGCCAGAAATGAAGAGATATATGAATTAATGCTTCCCCACTATAAAAGATCAATAAGTACAAATGCTACACTTGGTGATTTCGATTATAAAACTACCGTAAATCATATAGCCGCCTTTTATTTATGGGGCATTGAAGAAATTGAGAAAGGAGAATTAATTAATCTGATTATTGAAAAAGGACGTCCAGAGGAATTGAGTCGCGTGCCAAATTTCTTTTGGGAAGTAAATGACCAAATCAAAGGAAAACAACGCGAGGAACTAAGGCCAAAAATTTTTCAACTATGGCAAAAGATTCATGATCGAGTTGAAGGATCAGATTTAAAAGAAAAAGAAAAAGTATTCTCAAACCTGTCAAAGTTCATGAAGTATTTTGATCGATTGGACGATGGGATTGCCCCATTAGTAAAGGCATCTGCACCCTATGTAAACTATGATTTCAATGTTCCTTTCTTTTTGGAAGAATTAAATCGGTTGAAGAATTATAGCCGATCAGAGGCTACTGCAAAGCATATAGGCGAAATATTAATGACTATGCTTAAAGAATTCACTCCGGATTTTCAGGAATCTGATATCAAAGACTTAGTTGCATATATGTATGAATTTAAAGGAGACAAAGAAATTCGAGATTTAGCAGATTCGATTTGTGCTGAGTATGCGAAAAGAGGGAAAGAGTTTTTAAGGGTGTTGTTTAATCAAAACCGTTTGTAAAGAAGGCATGCATGAGAAAAATTGAAAAAGCTTTTTCACATTTGAACTTAAAACAAAAGTGGGAAGAAAAAAGTAGAGATGGTTGGAAAGAACAGACAACAAATCAAAAAATTATTGAGTCAGAACCATATCATATAGATTCATATGAAAAGTTGATCGATGCTATCGCTCAGATTAGTTTCTATAATCGGGATTACGCCTTGTTTTATCGGGGACAAAAAAGGGAATATTTAGATGACTCTAATTGCGCAAAGATATTCCCGCAGATTTACAGGAAAGATGATAATTATAATTTAGAAGGGCTTTGGGAAAAGTTAAATGAAACTGATAGAAAGCTTAAAGTACACTTTGAAGCTAACTATAAAAAGTTTGCTGGAACTTCAATTTTCTTGAAATATGGAGAATTAAGATGGGCCATTATGCAACATTACTTAGTAGAAAAAACCCCAATACTTGATGTAACTCATTCACCATATGTAGCAGCTTCATTTGCACAATTTAAAAACAAAAATAACAACGGAATTATCTATGTATTGGGAGCGTCTTCTTTTTCAAATACAATAGACATATTTCCAGAAGATGATTTGGTACTTATTCGTCTACTTTCATTTTGTTTACCAAAAGCCAAAAGACCGTATCTCCAAGAGGCTTATGCCATTGGACCTTATCCTAACTTTAAGCTTAACCAAGATTCTGAAAAATATAAGTTCAATTTTTCAAGAAGGTTGATTGCAAAATTTTCAATACCCAATTCCAAATCTTTTTGGGGTGACGGTTATTCCGCTATGCCTGATCATTTGTTAGATTATGAAAATGATTCAATAGAACAATTTCTTGCTGCATTTCGAATTGATTATGATCGCGTCTTTGGTCCTCCTTTAAAATAAAAAACATTAATTGAGTCAATTAAGCTATGTCCGACATCAAACTCTTTCATCTCCAAGGCGACAACGTCACCGAACTCACCGGCTCGGCCGCGAAAATTGAAAAATCTCTCCAGGAGCAGATTGAGAAAAATCTGGAAACGTACCTCGGTGTTCGGTTTTTAGCCACGGAGTACTCAACCGGTGTGAACCACGGCGGGCGGATCGATATGTTGGGAATTGATGAGAACGGCAGCCCGTGCATCATCGAGTACATGCGGTCGATGAATGAGATTGTGATTAACTTGCATGAACACTGACTGGCAACAAGTTCATATCGATAAAAATAAATGATCACTCAACTCACTGGTTAGTTAAAATCTAATCAGAAACAATTAATGATATATGACTGCCCAAATTCGCGACTCGATTCTCTACAAAGGCGAACATTATTCTTTAGCTACAGAACCGTTAAGGCCGTATTTGCAAGCAATGGATATCAACTATCCAAGTACTTCAACAGGGAATTACCGGGGGTATGTAGCTTCGTGGGAAGTGAGAGATGAGAAACTATACCTGATTGAACTCATGATCCCCGGATTTTTGCCAGAGATGGATCGTGAAGAGGATCTATTTCCGGGAGAGGATAAAACATTCGCAGAGTGGTACACCGGTAAACTCAGAATTCCTCATGGGGAGCTTTTGGAATATGTACACAACGGCTACGGTTCAATATTTGAGAAAGAACTGTTTTTGAGATTTCTGAATGGCAAACTGATTGGGGAGAGTGAGAAAGATAACCGACAAGAGTATGAGGAGAAACTTGCCAGAGAAAAACAGTATAAGCAGGAAAATGAAAACAAGAAGATTGTGAACCGGATTCGAAGATTATTTCATGTATAGGAATGAAACTCTGGAACAGAAGATCGAAAATCGGTGAAGAGTTTATCGCTGATGGCGGCAGCGCCATGATGGCCTATGCCCGAATGCAGTTCGATGACGTTACCAAGGAAGAACGGGATGCCGTATTCAATGCCCTGTTAAGTTACTGTGAACTGGATACCCTGGCCATGGTGATGATAGTGGAGGCGTGGAAGGGGGCTTTTGAGTAGATTCCATGAAACATGTTTAATTAAAAAAAGGTTATTGAACCAGGTTTAGTAGAGTCGATTAATTATTATTTCATTGTATTTTTATGGTAAGTCTGACATACTAAGATTTTGATAATTTTCAACAGACCAAGACCAATTGATATTCAAATTGCATTTTAGCTTTGAAATTAGCTCTTTCTCTCGTGAATTTAATTCTTCAATATCCACATTTTCCAAAGGATAAAATTCATATTCCCATCCATATTCACATGACTTGGCAAGAGCCAAATGAACTGGCCTATATTTCTCCTGCCCCTTTGTTGTTCGCCGAGGTTTACCCTCAAAAATCCTTCGTATATTATTCTTGTATTCTCGCAGCCTACTAATTCCTCGTTTAGATTTTCCTATATAACGATATTCTTTTCCTGAATCATCGATGATGCGGATGAAATACAGCATACCTAAACTAACATTCTTCGGATTTGTCCAACTAATTTCTCTTCTCATTGTATTAAATTTTTACATTATAATTAATTAGTTACGTAGCTCAGTCATATATACAAGTATAAACCTAACCTTTCAGCAGCGCAAATAATCTCGATTACACAGATATCCTTTCTAAAATACCATGACAACACGCCGTCACACCCCATCCTTAGTTTGCTGTTAGCATAACCGTTAAACAGTGCTGGGCAATCGGCACTATCATCAAGATGGACGTGCTTATGGCTGACAGT
>SKYV01000073.1 GCA_007127745.1 Balneolaceae bacterium | reverse complement strand
TTATGATTTTTATGATGCTTCTCGTACTCGGTTTTGTTTTGGGAGGGTACAGCATTTACAAAGGCAAGCCGGTTCGGGAGCTGCCCGATTATGTTCCTGAATATGTGCAGGAGCTTGCCAGGGAAGATCGTATCAAACAGGAACTGCAGATTGCGAGAAAAGTGCAGCAGTCGTTCCTGCCTGTAAAAACCCCCGATCTTCCCGGCCTCGATATCGCAGCTATTTGTAAACCGGCGTACGAAACCGGCGGAGATTACTACGATTTTCTGACACTCGATGACGGAAAGCTGGCAATCACCGTAGGCGATGTGAGCGGAAAGGGAATTGAGGCTGCATTTTATATGACGTTTACGAAAGGTGTACTGCACGCTTTATTCAACGATTCCGGATCAACGATAGATGTACTCAGCAAAACCAATAAACTATTCAGGCAAAATGCCAACCGGGGAACATTTATCTCTCTGATATTTGGGATATTTGACAAGAGTCATAACACCTTCTGTTTTTCACGTGCCGGTCACAATCCGCTTCTCTATTTCAACAACAAAAAGCAAAAACTGTTCGAATATCAGCCCACCGGAATTGCCATCGGCATGGCTGATGAGGACGTTTTCCGAACGCATATTACAGAGCAGAGTATTGAGCTGTCAAAAGGCGATATTATCATTCTTTTTACAGATGGCGTGGTTGAGGCAATCAGCAAAACAAATAAAGTATATGGAGACCGGCGCCTGCAAAATCTCATCAAAAAGAATCATAAACTGTCATCGAGAGAAATCATCAAAAAACTGGAAACAGATCTGAAAAAATTTGGTGAAAAATCGGAACAGCATGATGACATGACGATGATTGTGATCAAAAAGGAGGAGTAATGTTAAAAAGAGAAATGTTGCCCATTTTTCAAATTATCTACCTCAATAGTCTCTTCATTCTTTTGTCTTGATACAAAAGAATCAAAAAATCAAGTCGGTGAATTGCTTGACGGCGGGCTTTTCATCAACGCGGCACCATTTGAATGGTCCATTAAACTCACAGGTGGTAATCAAGGCTTGTGGCCGGTAACAAATGCTGCCACAGCGTCGCTGAAAACACCCTGTTCCCGCCAACCAATTCAAGGCCGGATGATGATCGACAATAACCGTTTCCATTTAGTAAAATATATAATCATAATATTTACAACGTTTTATTTTATAAATAACTCAATTTCGGGGAAACTTCTTTCAAAGAAAAAGAGATAATAGTTTCCATTTTCTTCGTTATTTTTAGTGCCATGTTCAGAAAAATCATCTTTACCGTACTCTTTATACTTGTAATCCCCGTTGCCATATTTGCGCAGGCAGAAACAATCGAGCCTGTATCTTTGGAAAGGGCTCTCGAAAAGGCATCTGAGGAAAACAAGAAAATCCTGGTGGATGTGTATGCGACGTGGTGCCCCTACTGCCAGCGAATGCATTCCGATGTGTACACAACTGATGAGGTTAAAGGTGCAATTTCGGATCATTTTATCTGGGTTCAGATCAATGTAGAGTCGGAAAATAAAGTAAACTATCACGGTAATGAGATGACGGAAGCAGAATTCGCAAGAGCACTGGATAATGAAAACGTGCCAACAACGTATTTTTTGAATGATGAAGGAGCCATTATTGGTGTTCAGCCCGGTTACCTGGATGTTGATGTGTTTTCAAATCTGCTGCGTTTCGTTGGCAGCGATGCTTATCTGAACCAGTCTTTTGACGATTATCTGGAGCAACGCTGATTAACGTTTTGATGAGATTTTTCCTATTATCCTGCCGAAATTCAGATGATCCTGATAAAGTAACAGCCCGAAAATTACCCAAACATTGAATGTATGTCACGAAGTCAATCTGTAGAAGATTATCTTAAATCAATCTATAAACTCCAGCAGGAAGATGAAAATAAAGGCGTATCCACAACAAAACTGGCAGCAGATATTGGTGTTTCTAATGCTTCGGTAACCAATATGCTAAAACGGCTATCTGATTTGGGGATGGTTAATTACGAATCGTATTACGGAACCCGGCTAACCGCAACCGGAGAGAAAATTGCACTGGAAATTATCCGCCACCACCGGCTGCTGGAACTCTATCTCAAAGAGATGATGGGATATTCGTGGGATGAAGTTCACGACGAAGCCGAAAAACTGGAACATCACATCTCCGAACAGTTTGAGGATAAAATTGCAGAGCTTCTCAACGATCCAAAAGTTGATCCCCACGGTGACCCAATTCCTACCAAAGATGGTAAAATGCCGAAAATAAAAACCAAACGGCTTACCATGGTAGAAACCAATCAACCGTTTATTGTAAGGAGAGTAAAAAATCAAACTCCGGAATTGCTCCGCTATCTCGAAAAACAGGGAATTATTCCGGGAGTAAAAGTAAAAGTGCTTGCAAAAGAGCCATTCGAAGGGCCGGTTCAAATCAATGTGGAAAACAAAATCACAACGATCGGTTACAACATTGCTGAAGATATTTATGTGATTGAGAATGTCTCCGTTTGATTTATGGAGTATGGTCCATGGGGTTTGGGTATATGAAACGGTATTGAAGATCCTGTTTTATTTTTTTGTTTGAAACAATTTTGTAATTCTTGTCTTCATTGGGCAGAAATTCGGGAAGTGGCAATCCAAAATGTTCAGCTGCTGATTGGTATAGCTCTTTCCTTGGCGGATGTCCGTCGGAGACCAGATTGTAAATTTCGTTTCTCTTTTTTTGAGTAATCACTTCTTCGATGATGTTTACACAATCAACCTGATGGATGAGGTTGACAGCTTTTGAAGCACCATTGAGGCGTTTTTTACCGCTGAGGTATTTAACCGGATGACGGCCATATCCGTATAATCCGCCCAGCCTCAGGATGGTATAGTTAATGCCCGAACCCCGAATCAGTTTTTCGGAAGAAAGCAGAGCTTCGCCGGTTGCACTGGATGCCTTTCCGGGTGCGGCATCATCTTCGGTGGTAACTCCACTCAAATTATTGTACACAGAAGTAGAACTGGCAAAAATAATCCAGGAAACCGAATTCACCTTTCCTTTCTGGAGAATCTGATCTATCACTCCAGGAAAATCGTTTTCAACATTTTTGTTTTTGCGACCGGGAGGAATATTGATGATATAAAGATCACTGTTCCAGAAATTTTCAACCGAGGTGTCGCTAAAAGAATCGGGTAGATTTATCAAATACGGATTGATTCCGTTTTGACGAAGCAGACTTATTTTCTTCTGAGTAGTTGTTGATCCGTTAATCTCATCATGATGGGATAGTAGTCGTTGTGCCAGTGGAAATCCAAGCCACCCGCACCCTAATACAGAAATTTTCATAATCACTTTAACTTTAAATGGGGTGAGAAGGTAACGACAACATCACACAAAATAAATAAATGGATTGTTAAGCTTCTTTAAAGCGGGATGGTATTTGTCGATGCAAAGCTGTAACCGGCTGGAATGATAAACTTTAAGGTAATAAAAATAAAAACGCGTTTAGTGAACAGGTTGCTTTTCCAGATTCACTAAACGCGTATGAATGATAATTTAGAGATTAATTTTTAAACCACCTGAAATAGTTCTGGGCAATCCGGGTCTCAGTCCGGCCGGCCTGTCTGAAACGATGTAGGTGGAATCCAGCAGGTTTCGGATGTTAAGAAACACACTCAGGTTGCTGTTAATCTGATAATCGCCGGAGGCATCAAGCAGAAGGTAACTGTCTGTGCTGAAATTGGGATTGATTGAGCCACTGCCGGCAATCGTTCTCATTTGTGGAGAGTAAACGGTGTTCAGGTTTAAACCCAAACTACCCACAGCAAAGCCCATTCCGGCATTAAACTGGTGCCTGGGAATGAAAGGGATCTCATCACCGGAATTTACGCTGCCCCAGGGACCAAAACTGCTCTCAAAATCTGTTTTGAAAGTAGCATTTGTGTAGGTGTAGTTTACATCCAGCGGTATTGAAACGGCCGTTTGCTGCAAAATATCAGCCAGGTCGAGGCTCGAACTGAATTCTATTCCGAAAACTCGCACTTCCCCGGCATTGAACTGTGCGGTTGTTCCGCCTCCACCACCGGCAGCAAGATCTGAACCCAGCATGTTGCTGTAGTTGTTGTAGAAACCAATCAAATCTGTCTCAAACAGGCTGTTGGAAAGTCGGGCACCGAGTTCATAATTAATACTCAGTTCGGGTTTTGTCTCTGGGCTGGAGCCCGGACTTGGCGGCGAAAATCCGCGGTGAAGGCCGGCGATCAATGTCAGATTTTCTGTTGCCTGGAACGTTGTGCCCATTCCGGGGATGAAAATTGTCGTGGTGTATTCGTTTTTGTTCAGATCTGAACCGGTTCGTCCGAGATCTTCACTGCCGTAGTTCCTGTTGGTGAACCAAATGCTTTCAAAACGCAGGCCGGGTGTGAAAACCCAGCGCCCATAATCAATTTTATCCTGAACAAAAACTGAAAGTGCGGTGGCAGAACCGATACGATTTGCCTGGGTTCCCGGTGTTCCGGCATCGGTCAATACCATCATTCCATTTTCCATTCGGTAACGGTCTTCAAACTGAAAACGGTCTTCCTCATCCTGATGCACACGCACACCAAATTCGACCTGGTTGCTTGCCCGTCCCAAATCAAAACTCAAGCCAACAATCGATTGGATTCCCTGTGAGTAATATTCTCGGTTGTTATTACGGACGTTAAGAACGTTGTCGGGGCTGTCAGATGCACCGGTCAGGTAAGACATTTCAAGCGGATGATCATCAGGGTTAGCCAAAATATTTCTCAGATTTCCGGTATTAACGGTTTGAACAGAAGTATCAAGATCGTGGAGCTTATACCAGGCACGGGTTAAATTTTGCCTGTAAATGGTGGAGGTAATATCCAGATTATCAGAAAGCAAAACGAAATGTTGTGCTGAAACTTGAAACTGTTCTACATCGATATTATCGAGCTGAGAAGCGGCGTATCTTCGGAACGGATTGACGGAAAAATCATCCCTGGAAAGGCCGAGATAGGTTTCATCAGATTGTTGTTCGTTGTAGCCTGCTTTTAGTTCAAGGCGCTGGTAAACCGATGCATCTTCAGAAGAGCGGATCATAAATTTGCCCAGTATATCGCGTACAACAAAACCGGTATCGCCGCCATTGTCGAGCTGTTTGAAGCCGTTATCTCCAATCTGGAGAACTTCAGCGAGATAGCCGATTCGTTCGGTTCGGTTTCCGAAATTTGCATAAAGCTTGTTAGAATTTCGTTCGCCTACACTCAGTTCGGCTCTGGAACTGAGCTCGGTAGGGATGGGAGTGGAAATCAGGTTAATTGCACCTCCAGTCGAGTTGGGTCCATATTTTATTTGTGATGACCCCTTGCGCACCTCAACGGCGTTTATCCTGCCCATCGTGGGAAAATAGTAAGCTGCCGGCGCTGAGTAGGGAGCGGGAGCGGCCAGTATGCCGTCTTCCATTATGTTGATTTTTGTGCTGCGCTCCACACCAGCTCCCCGTAAGCCGATATTGGGCCGTAGTCCATATCCATCTTCTTCCTGGATGTTTACCCCGGTCACACTTCTCAACACTCGGTTGATGTCTGAATAGTTGTGCTGTTGCATTTGCTCCGCTGATACGTAATTGGCTGCTCCCGGAATTTGATTTTTCCACGCAGGAACTCCGATTACGGTAATTCTGTCCATAATAATATTATCATAAAAATCGGTGGTATCCGGATCGGAAGGTTCTGCAGATTGTGCGGATAAAGAAATAGTAAACAGAAAGAGGAGAGAGATAAGAATGAAGGTTAGTTTCTTAATGAGTGGTGACATATTTTTATTTTTAATATTGATAATGATACTTTTAATACATTGATCTTTACCCCATAGTTGGAAGTGGTAAAACAGGACGATTGTTGAGTTTAGTGATTGAACTCATTATTTAGATCCAATCTAAATTTACAGGTGCCTGGATTTGGAGTCAAGTGTCCGATTAGATTTAATCTAAATAAGAATTTGTAATGGTTTTGACTGGATTTATAAATAAATGAAAAATAAACGAATAGCGGTAATTGGAAGTGGAATCACAGGCCTTTCTTTCTCTGTAGTTTTGAAAAAATACGGACTACAAGTAGAAGTTTATGAGAAAAATGAAGTATCTGGCGGGGCTTTGAAAAGTGTTCAAAACGATGAATGGTTACTTGAATACGGGCCCAATACGTTGCTGCTGAAAGACAAAGTTGTGGCTGATTTTCTGAAAGAAACCGGCCTTGATAAGGAAATTTTGATTGCCAACGAACATTCATCAAAAAGATATATCGTAAAAAACGGCATCCCCGAACCATTACCTGCGTCCATGTGGAATGCCATAACAACACCACTTTTTTCTTTAAAAGGAAAGCTCCGCATTCTGATTGAACCTTTTATCAGAAAAAGTGAAAATCCAGATCAAACCGTAGCAGAATTTGTGGAACGGCGTCTGGGTGAAGAGGTGCTGAATTATGCAATCAATCCGTTTGTGGCAGGAATTTTTGCCAACCGTCCGGAAGAGCTCAGCCTGCGCCACGCTTTCCCGGCCATGCACAATCTCGAGGCTGAATACGGTTCAATGATCTGGGGCAGTTTTGCCGGAGCAAAAAAAAGAAAAGAGCAGGGCAGAATTCCACGAAAACTGATCTCTTTTAAAAACGGAATTCAGAAATTACCTGAAACACTGGCAGCCCTGGCAGGAAACATTCATGTTAATCATAAAGTCCAAAAAATTGAAAAGCGAACCGGCGGCTGGTTTTTGGAGAGTGATGGGTGTGAATTCGGGCCTTTTTCAAAAGTAATCCTCAACACACCACTCTATCATATCGGAAAATCATTGTTCCCGGTTTCTGATAATGACTACGAAATGTTACAAAAAGTTTACTATCCGCCATTATCAGTGATGCACCTGGGATTCAGGAAAGATCAGGTTGAACATCTGCTGGATGGATTCGGCTTTTTGGTTCCGGAGCTTGAACAGCGAAATATTCTGGGCGCGCTATTTTCCTCCTCGCTTTTCGAAGGCCGGGCACCGGATGGCCATCATCTGCTTACGGTTTTTATTGGAGGGGGGAGGCAGCCTGAACTCGCATCACTGCCAACAGATAAAATGCTGAAACTTGTACTGGAAGAAGTTGAAGATTTATTGGGTGTGAGGGGTGAACCTGTATTTATGGATCATGTTTACTGGCCGCACGCCATACCCGCTTATCACACCGGATATGATGAGATTCTGCGTACTTTCAAAAATATTGAGGCCAGAAACCCGGGGCTACATCTGGCAGGGAATTTCAGGTATGGAATCTCCGTTCCGGACTGCATCAAAAACGGAATTGAACTGGCAGATCAAATTACTAAAGATTTGAGTTCGATTTAGGTTTGCGAAAATAGATTCTGAAGTTCTCAAAAAAGGGGCACAATATGATTATTCATCCTCTGTACTGTCATGCCGGACTTTGATCCGGCATCTTCTGCTTTTATCAAAGAGAAGAGATCCCGCATCAAAGTGCGGGATGGCGCCCTTATTCGCAATGATTTCATCTCTCCTCATTGGTTAAACAAGTCTCAGAATTGTGTTACCTTTCAGGCTCCATCAAAAATAAGCATCAATCAAAGCGATATGGCATCAAATAAAAACCGGCTTGAAAACTTCCGGGAACATCGTAAAATCATGAACGAAAAAGTGATCGACCTGGATCATCTTGGCATCAAACGTTTTTTTAACCTCGACAGCAATACCTACAAAAAAGGAGCACTCAGCTCGCAAACCAAAGAATTGCTGGGACTGGTGGCATCGGCTGTGCTGCGCTGCAACGATTGTATTGATTACCATCTGGAGCAATGTGCAAAAACCGGGTCAACCAAAGAAGAGATTGTGGATGCACTGAACGTAGCCCTTGTGGTGGGCGGCAGTATTGTAATTCCCCACCTCCGCCATGCAATCGAAACCATTGAACTTCTTCAGGAAGAAGGTTCATTGTAATGGAATTCCGAAAGGTTTTTTTTCTATTTCTGTTGATTCTATTTCCGGTTGTTGTGCTCAGTCAAATCATACCTCCGGAACGAAGCGATGATGGCCATATCATCAGTGCAGACCGAATCGGCAGTTACTATTCTGTTTTTCCACTGGCCGGATATACATCGGATGAAGGCCTGTTTGGAGGCGGATTTGTACAGCGCATTAATTATGGCATTGATGTGAGGCCGTTTTTAAGCAATCTCAAATCGGATATCACGGTCTCCACAAGAAAAAACGTCATTACCAAATTGGAATACGACCGCACTCGCACTTTTGGAACAGATATCCGCAGCCGGATTGATTTTATCGGGCAGAGAATCCGGCAGGGACACTATTTTGGCATTGGCAACGATACCGAATTTTCGGAGGGACTTTTTGATGAGGAATTTTATTTCTATGAAAACCGTGAAATATATTTGAACTATCAGGCCCGCAACACATTTTTTAAATACGGAAATCATGGAGTGGCCGATCTTTATGCTGAATTTATTATTTCTTATGTAAACGGACTGACCCGCGGAGATGAATCGAAATATGGCAATGATCAGCCGGCCGGCTTTGGCAGTAATTGGGTGAACAAACTTGGAGCAGGCTTCGTTACAGACAGCCGCGATAATGAATTTTCGCCCACACGGGGAATTCGATACGAAGTGGGATTTAACACAAGCACCTCTCTGTTTGGCAGTGATTTCTCTTTTTCCACTATTCAGGGAGAATTTCGCCATTTTCTTCAACTGTTTGAGAACGTAGTATTGGCTCATAAAGCGGGAATAAAACACAATTTGGGCGAAGCTCCATTCTGGGCATTGTCAATTATAGGGAACGAGGATGGCCTGCGCGGCTATCACAAGAATCGCTTCAGGGGAGACAGTTCCGTTTTGAATATGCTGGAACTGCGCACCTGGCTGTTTTCTGTTTTTGATGGAAATATCCGTGTTGGCGGCCAGGTTTTCTGGGATTCGGGAAGAGTTTTTTCCGAACACGATTCAAACAAACTGTTTGATGAATGGAAACATGCATACGGTTTTGGCGGAGTCATTTCTCTGTTTAATCCCGACTTTTTTGTCAGAGGAGATTTCGGTTTCTCCGATGAAACTTTTCGGATGTATTTTGGTGCCGGATATATTTTCTAAAACATTTAAAATCAATGAAGTCAGAAACAATTCTTTTTTCAGGTAATCCGGATGTTGCCGCTCCATTATTGAAATTACTGAAAGAATCAAAGCATAACTTTTTGCACCTGCCATTGGAACCCTATCAGTTCGAAGTGGATGGGGAAGAGCATGAACATGTTCTGAGCAAAATTGACAATTATGCTTTTGTGGTTTACGGAAACCTGAGGAATGCCCGCTTTTTTAAGCAATGGATGTTTGAGCATGACAAGCTATCGGAGTTTAAGGAAAAAGTACATCTTGCAGCCGATCAGCCCACGGCCGAATTCCTTGAAAAAAATGGATTACCAGCAATTATTCCTAAACAAAATGCCCGTCCGATTGACGTTTTGGAATTTGTGTTACGCATTTCCTTTCAGGGGGCTGCGCTTTATCCTTGCACCGATCAAAAATCGGAAGAAATTCCCGGCCTGTACAAAGAACTTGAAATGCCGGTTGGAGAATTTTCTGTATGCAGAGAAACGTCTCTCGAAGAAACAACACTGGAGAAGTACCGCGAACATGTAGCCGAAAACAGAGTCGATACTGTACTGTTTCACAACCGTTCATCTGTAGTGCGGCTAAAAACTGCATTTCCAAAGTTTGATTTTCACTCCTGCCGTTGTTTATCCGGAAGCCCCGGTGTGTCAAAAAAAATGGATGCAGAAGAGCTTACACCTTTCGCAGAAGCAGACGGAAATTGGATTTCGATGGCAAAAATGATCAATGAAGTGCTACAATAAATTCAGGGAATAAGCGAATTGATGATCTTCTGATGCTGTGGATAGGCATCAAGCATTGTCTGTTTATCGGCCATCTCAAAATCCTGAAAATCAAATCCCGGAGCTACCGTGCAGCCGCACAATACGTAACTATCCGGGTCATCAACCGTTACCCCAAACCAGGTGCCGGCCGGTACTGTTTGCTGAGGAAATTGTTCATCCTCCAGATCTTTTCCAAGCCTCTGTTTTTCATATTTACCGCCGGGATGAATGATGTGAATAGTGATGGATGATCCTTCGTAGTGGTGCCAGAGTTCATCCGATTTTATTCGGTGGAGCTTCGAGATATCATCACTTCCGAGCAGGTAATAGATAGAGGTACTGAAATTTCTGCCATCAGGAAAATCTCCGGTTTCATTGTTGATGACTCCATCACTTCGATAAACTTCAGCAAAGTAACCGCCTTCCGGATGTGGCTCAAGTTTCAGTTTTTTGATCAGTTCTTTTTTTCTGGATTGCATGTGAGTTGCAATTTTGCTCAAATTCTATCTCAACACAGCCGCGCTGTCCGGATAATCAGTGATGATTCCATCCACTCCCATATCAAGTTGCCGGCGCATTTCATCTACGTTGTTGATGGTCCAGGGGATCACTTTCATACCGCGCTGGTGGGCTTCCTGCACAATGTCCGGTGTAACCCGATTGTAATTTGGGCTCCATATTTCGGGTGTGTAGCCCAGTTCATCCAGATAGGCCTCAAACGGATCATCACTGGATACAAGAATAGCCTGTGCAATTTCCGGGTTCAGTTGTCGGAATTCTATCAGAGTGGCCGGATCGAAAGACTGAATATTTATTCTGTTAAAAAGATCAAACTCGGTGTGCAATGTTTTCAGCTCTTCGTAGAGTAGTTCTGCGTATTCTGCAGGATAGGGATAATATTCACCGTAAAGATCCGGATTGCTTTTCATCTCAATATTGTACCAAACCGGATCGAGGTTCATCTCCTGAACGTAGGCTTCAATCGCCCGGATGGCGTCTCTCATCAGCGGTTTGGTTACCTCCATAGGCTGTTGATTGGGAAAGTTAACATGCCCCCTCATACCCACATCAAACTGCTGTGTTTCTTCGTACGTCATATCATAAATGTTGTATTCCATTTGCTCTTCTTCCGTGACCGGAGTGCCGTTGGGCTTGGTGCTGATGTGGTGGTGAAACCACGGTTCGTGTGAAATCAAAATTTGCCGGTCTTTGGTTACAACCAGGTCAAACTCAATGGTATCCACATCGTGATCGATGGCAATCAGAAAGCTGGGAATAGTGTTTTCCGGCAGCAGTCCGCGTGCCCCGCGATGTCCCTGCAAATCAAATGTGCGGGAAGTTTCTTCGGTTGTGCAGGCAAATAGAAGTAAAGCCAAAAACAGTATCAATATCAGTCGCATAGTTCAAGTATTTAATTTGCTGATTTATTCATCTATATGAATGTCTCACCGGTTCATTAGTGTGAATCGAATCAGAGTTCTACCACGGTGCATCCGGTGCCGCCACTTTCCCAGGGGGCTATATCGAATGATTTTACCTCTTTCCGGTTTTCGAGGTATTCGTGAACCAATTTATGTAAAATTCCCTCGCCTTTTCCATGAATTATTTCAACCTGTTTTAATCCCCGGGTGATGGCCTTGTCAAGGTAAAGGGTCAGTTCTTTGATGGCCTCGTCTCCGCGTTTGCCCCGTAGATCCAGCGATGGCTTCACATCCAGGCTTATCGGCTGCGAAGTTTGATAAGAGCGTGCAAAACTACTCTTTTGTTTTTTTGAAGGGGCATTGGTTTTTACCAATTTGTTCAGTTTGGCTTTAATTTTCATGCCGTTCACCAGAACGGTGGCGTTGTTGCCTGAAAGCTCCACAAGTTCGCCTGAGGTGTCGCTGTCGCCAATCAGTACGTAATCTCCTTTTTCGGGTTTTTCATCACTTCTGAACACCGTCTCCCCAGCAGTTTCGGCCAACTCATTCTTACTGCTGCGGATCTCTTTTTTAGACTCTTCAATCTCCCGCCGGGCTTCTCTGATTTTTTCTTTATCCTCACGCCCCTCACTTACCACTTTTTCAACAGCTTCTTCTATTCGGCGATTGGCACCGCTCATAATCTCTTCTGCATCTTTATACGCTCGCTCCAGGATTTTTTTCTTCTTTTTTTCAAACTGTTCAGTAAGTTCGCGATAGTTTTTTTCACGTTTTTCTGCATCCCGGAGCTTAGATCTGAATTTACCTGACAGATCTTCGGATTCCTGCATTTTCTTTTCCAGGTTAATCAGCAGTTCTCCCATCCGGTCCCGTTTTTCGCCCAGAAGTCCTCGGGCGTTTGCCATTACATTTTCAGGCAAATTCATTCGTTCAGCAATTTCAAAAGCATAGCTGCTGCCGGGAATTCCTTTTTTGAATCGATAGGTGGGAGACAGGTTCTCCTGATTAAATTCCATGGCTCCGTTCACAACATGCGGATGTTCGTGAGCAAATACTTTCAGCGAACCGTGGTGAGTGGTTACAATAGTCCTGGAAATTTTTTTGATAACCTCTTCAATAAATGCCTGAAACAGAGCTCCTCCTTCATCAGGATCAGTTCCCGAGCCGGCCTCATCAATTAATACGAGAGCACCGGGACGAAGCTGTTGCAAAGTCGTTCGAATCCACTCCAGACGGGATGAAAATGTACTGAGATCACTTTCAATAGACTGTTCATCACCGAGATCCACAAATAGGCCGCTGATGATGGGGATCTGCGTATCGGGCTGAACGGGAACCGGATAGCCGGATTGCATCATCAAACTGAGCAGGCCTACCGTTTTCATAGCAACGGACTTTCCACCTGCATTTGGACCGGTAATAACCAGGCCAAGTTGTTCAGGGAAAAGATGCATGTCCAGTGGTACTACCGCTTCCGGTTCTTTGGCCGAGAGATTTTTCAGCAGCAAATTCGGGTTCAGAGCGCGGATCAGATGAAGATTCTGGTTATCGGAAATTACGGGAATAACGCCGTTAAGATCGAGGCCAAGGCTCACCCGGCAGTGGATGGCATCCAGCAGGCCAAAATGCGTAGTATTGGATAGAAGGTTGTCGGCATATTTGCGGACTTCAGTAGTCAATTGTCGGATGATGCGTTCAATTTCGCGATTTTCTTCCGATTCGAGTTGACGAATTTCATTATTAATCTGAAGCGCTTCAACCGGCTCAAGGTAAACGGTCTGCCCGGTAGAAGATACATCGTGGATAAATCCATCAACTTTTCGTTTAAATTCGGCCTGGATCGGGATAACCATGCGGCCGCTGCGGATGGTTGGTCCCTCATCTGAGGTCATGCCCTGCTTGGTTGCTCGCTGCATAACTCGTTGAATGGTACTGCGAAGTTTGCCCTGCTCCCGGTTTTTGCGGTTGCGAATCTGTTTTAATTGCGGGCTAGCATCATCTCGCAGTTCACCCCGTTCGGTAATTACTTTTTGGATAGCTTCTTCGAGCGGTTTCAGGTTTACCAGGCGCTTCACAATCTGCAGAAGTGCGGGACAGTCTTCCTGCAACCGGTCAAAATATGATTTCAACACTCTTGCCAGTCGTGCATTTTGAAAAATATCTGCAAAATCATTCAGCGGAAGCAAATTACCTTTAATCAGGCTTTCGCTCACCATATCACGAATGTCGTTCAGATTGGCAAGTGGCGGAGGGCTGTCCTGTTGAAGCAGTTTCATCCATTCGGAAGCCTGTTTTAGTTGCAGTTCAACTTCAGCCCGGTACGAAGATGGCAAATGCCGCTGCAAAAATTCTTTCCCATAGGGAGTAAACGCCTTCCTTAATGCAGCCTGCCGGATGGCCGAAAAGCCAATTTTGTCCGAAGCGTTGTTGGGGTATATTATCATTTCGTTTTTCATACCTTAAAGGTCGTGAACTTTTATTGAAAATTGAACCGGCAGGTTGTAAAGAGATCAAAACCCAGAACACACAAAAACTTTCTCACAACTTTCATAATCATTACATTAAAAATAAAAAACGGACGAATATGAAGATTTATCAGGTTGACGCATTTACAAAAAACGTTTTTTCCGGGAATCCTGCTGCTATTGTTCCGCTTGAGGAGTGGCTGGATGATGATCTAATGCAGAAAATTGCCGTAGAAAATAACCTGTCTGAAACGGCATTTTTTGTTCAGAAGAGCGACGGATCATTCAAAATCCGATGGTTTACGCCAGAAACGGAAGTAAATTTGTGCGGCCATGCTACACTTGCATCAGCCCATGTGATCTTTGAATTTCTCGGGTTTACCGGTGGCAAAGTTGAATTTGAGTCGAACAGCGGACCGTTGAGTGTTCGAAAGGAGGGAGGTCTTTACTGGATGGATTTCCCCTCAAATCCGCCGGGTGCTATTCCTGTGCCCAAATTGCTGCCGGAAGCGATTGGGGTGATACCGATTTATACAGGTATTAATACAGATTTGCTGGTGTTGGTACAGGATGAAAAAACAGTTCGGACTATCCAACCCGACCTTCTGATTCTGAAAAAAATGGAAGTACGCGGTGTTATCTTAACAGCTGCGGGAAGCGGTGATGTGGATTTTGTCAGCCGGTTTTTTGCCCCGGCGGTTGGTGTACCGGAAGATCCGGTTACGGGCTCGGCCCATACCGTGCTGACTCCTTTCTGGGCAAAGCGTCTCAACAAAAAGAAATTGAAAGCCCGGCAGATTTCAAAAAGGGGTGGTGATTTGATCTGCACTCAGCAAAACGGCAGAGTAGAAATTGGCGGCCATGCCGTTACCTATATGACCGGTGATATTTCGTTTTGACAGATGAAATTGTGTTGCCTGTAGTTGGGTAAAATGAATAGCTAACGTTGACATAGAACGATCAAGATCTGAAAGTATTCGTGAAGTGTTGATTTGTTTTGGTGAGCACAAAAAAGAGAAGGATTCCGGTAATAAAAACCATCAGTGAAAATAGTCCCAGTTGCAGATCCGGGCGGATCACATAGAGAGCTGTAAGAAATTGGGTGATGATGATAACAATCAGCAGAAGTGCGATATTTTTTCTGCCGATCCGGTTGATCACAAAAGCCCCGAGGGGTGCCCCGAATATTACAACGGGAATACTTACCAGCCAATAGTTGACGGCTTCCGGCTGCATGGTATCGAGAAAAAAAGAGTGCAAAACAAATCCAATAATTGCATTTGAAGCCATCAGAATAACGGATGTCGGAGTGGCAACTTTTTCAGAAAGCCCGTACTTGAGTACAACGAAGGAAAAAGTGCAGATATCCAGTCCGTTGCCAAGTACCGAACTGAAAATTCCACCAACTATGCCCACAAATAGCAATTCCAATTTTTGATAACTGCTTAACTTTGGAAGTTTCTGACGACTTTTTTGACTTTTCACAAAATTGACAATCCAGAGTGCAATGCCAAAACTAAGCCAGAAGGAGACAAACATCATTTTGGCAAAATCGGGTTTGATGAGTGGGGAAATATAGATTGTGCCAAAAATGATTCCCGCGAACCCACCCACGCCGGCAAGCAACAGATAGTTTTTTTCAATTTTAATTCCTGAAATAATGATCCAAATCGAAGCAAATGTCATTCCAACACTCTGAATGGCAAAGCTGAAATTTCGGGCCACATCCGGTTCAATGTTGAAAAGAAGAGTCATCACAGGGTAGGCAATTGCCCCACCTCCCTCGGAACTGGCTCCGGCAATGAATGAACCGAAAATCATTACAACGGCCATAAACCAGTTGTCCCGGAACAATTCCCATGATTCTGTGAATTGCATAAAAAGCAGCCAGGAAGTAAGTACTAACAGAGCCGGAAGGGTGAAAAGAAGAAATTTATTCCGGTTTTTCATCTGATTATGTAATGTTTGATAGTTACTTTAATAGGAAGCTGAAAATAAACGTTCCAATAAACGGAGTAAAACCCGTCACTTTGACTGACAGAACAGGAAAACAGGTTAAGAACTCAAAAATTATTTTTTGTAATGAGGGTTTCTGTTTTGCTGATTTTTTATAAATAAAATAATGAGAGCGAATCAGGAATGAATGACAGGTAACGGTTCTTTTCCGAATGTTTTGATGCACCACTTCATACATTTATGGACAACATCAACCGGTTCACAAAACATCATAGGACAGCTTCCTGGAATCAGTGAAATTCCATATTCTTCAGCAATTTTTTCAGCATCGGGGTGGTAGCTTCCGGTTCCGATAGATCGGTGAATCCATGCTTGTTTTATACCGAGCTTTCCACATTCGCGCAAAATTTTCGGTGTTACATCAGGATGAGTGGCTATTACCACAGCTTCAGGTTTCTCCGGAACAGAGGCAAGGTCGGGAAAAGCGGGATCTCCTTCCAGTACATCGGCACTGGGATTTATAGCGTACACCGAATAATTCTGTTTTCTCAATTTTTTATAGACGGTGTTAGCTGCAACATCCCCCTTGGTTGATACACCCACAACAGCGATGTGCCTGCATTTTAAAAACGTTTGGGCTGCTTTTTCAAGTTGTTTCATTATTGAAGTAGGTAAAATTGAGTTAGAGTACTTTCAGTTAAAGTACAACGTGATTTGATCTAAAAAAATGGTACCCGATAAAATGTTTTAGCTGAAAATAATTGCCTGGACTCCAGTTAAAAAATAATTCAAAAAAAAATGTAACAAAATGGCTTCTCGTGCATCCTATAGGCAGAAGGGGGGATAAAACCCCAAAATTGTATTAAACAAGGTCAGTAATTAGACATTAGATTCATGAAAACCTGTGTATTATTTCCTCAAACTTTTTCTTATAACTATTTAAACGGCTCTGCAGCAAGGTCGTTTGATTCTCAGGGTGCAAGTGAGCTGTATCTTGATCCAGAAGAGTTGTTTCAGACAAGTCAGTTAAGGCGGAGGATGAGGCATAACCTGAGTTTGGTCACCTCAAACGGAGTTCAAAAGACCAAAAGCGATAAGCCCAGGCTTTTGCACATTGAAGACAATGCACAGATACGCCTTTTGGTTTCTATTTTTCTGAAGAAGGAGTTTGAAATAGAAAGTGTTTCTACAGGAGAGATGGCACTCAAGCAGGTAGAAGCTGAGAAGTACGATCTGATATTGGTTGATATCAATCTTGGTAATGGCATCAACGGTTTTGAAGCCGCAAGGCAAATTCGTGAGATGGACGGTTACGAAGAGATACCAATTATCGCCTTAACAACTAACGATTACAATAATGTACGTGAGCAGTGCATCGATTCGAGAATTAACGCATATATCCAAAAACCATTCGAAAAGAGTTATTTATTAGGCACCATACAGGAGATTAATAAGCATTTAGCAAAGAAAAATTCTAAATAAATTGAATATGAACTGGGACAACAACAGCATAAAAGATGCCATCCATGATTATGTGGATGGCAATCTTTCCGAATCAGATACCGACCGCTTGTGGGGGGAGTTACTGGGTAATCCGGAAGCACTTGATTACCTTCAAACCCTGGCTACACTGAAAAAAATGGGCAGCAAGGGAAAGTTCACGGAAGAAGAAAAAACACAGTCCAATCTTTTTCATCTTGTTGGACATCAAACAAGAAAAGTTGCCGGCCAGTACAAAAAGTATCTTGCAGCTGCTTCAGTACTCATTCTCGGTATGGCAATCTTATTCCAGGTATTTAATTCTGTAGATCCAACAACCGATATTTCACCCATTGCTTCGATTGAGTATGACATTGAGCGCTCTGCAGATGACAGAACCGTTTTTGAAAGTCACCTCCAGAGATCAGTCTCTTACTCAACAGCCGGGAATCTCGACAGCGCTATTGATGAGTTAAGTATGGCTGCAGAGATGGATTTATCTGAGGAGCAGTCGATCGATCTACTGATGGTAAAAGGTGCGATCTACTACAATGCAGGGCAATATTCAATGGCCGCAGATAATTTTAAGACGATCAGCGGTGTGGAAGGTATCGATCGGCAAAACCTTGAAAAGAGCTTGTGGTATCTGGCCAACTCCCAAATTCACCTTGGCGAGTTGGATGAGGCACGAATCAATATCGACAAAGTAATCGAGCTGGATGGAGCATTCAGCCGGGTAGCCAATCAAAAAAGAGATCAGTTGTAGCTTTATTTATTCCTCTAAATAAAACCAAATCAGAAAAGCGGTGTCCTTAACGGGACGCCGTTTTTTTTTCGATTTTTTAATCTGATGATCAGAAAAGCCAGGCTTTAATCATGTTTTTATTTTGGTACATCAGCACAAAAATGAACGTGATGCCCACAAAAATCATCAGTGATAAGAGATATTGCGCAAACGGAACCTGGTCGGAGTCCATTGGTGATTGAATATTTCCATAAATCACAAATGCCCCCCAAAGATAAGGGTCGCTGTTATTATTATTCAGATACGAAAGTTTGGCTGATCTGAGTGATTTTGCCTTGTCTTCACCTGCATTTAACGACTCATAAAAGTTCATCGAAATTTCAGAAGCGGTTTGATCTCTGACAGGCCATAAATTCATCGACAGACTTTGTGCACCGGCATAAGAAAAAGCTCTTGAAAAGCCCAGAACCCCGGCCCCTCTCAGGTATCCTCCGGTCCCCGATTCGCAAGAACTCAAAAAGATGAGATCAGCATTCAGGTTCATGTCAAACAATTCATAAGCATGGATGATGCCATTATCTATTGAAGATGGTTCCGGAATGTTCTCCGTACCTGATTGATTTCCATACAGATAAAGTGCAGAGAAAAGCGGGTTTTCATCGTTAACGGTACTGTGTGTAGCAAGGTGCAAAATCCTGGCATTACCGGCAACCATTCTGAAGTTGGCCTCTGTACTCTCCTGATCCAGAAAAAATGTTTTGTTTGAAAAATGATCCAGTTTTTCGGCACTTCGTATGATTTCTTTTGGGCTGAATGGCAGGTCGGGTAAGCCCGGATGACCGGCAGCTGAAAAATCATTAATTCCAAAACCGGCGAGGTCGTATGTATAGTCTGGCCGATCGTTATCTGTTTTGGCGAGGTCAGAAAGAGTGTTTAAATAACTTACACTGAAATTTTCAATCAAATAACTGGATGAGCCGTAACTGTTTGCACTACGCACCGGTTCAATAGGCAGAATTTCAACGGGTAATCTGTAGAATTCGCCATCAGGAACAATATAAAGGTGATTGATTCTGCCCGGAATTTTCCCTTCAAAAAATGTCTGATAAATATCATGAAGTTTATTCAGATCCGTTGTGCCGTACCCGAAAGATGCAATAGCATCGTCAACCATAGCCAGATAGGAGGGATCGTCGGGATATACTTCCA
>SKYV01000021.1 GCA_007127745.1 Balneolaceae bacterium | reverse complement strand
GTTTCTTTCCCGTCATTACCACCACTCCGGTGATAGTCCCAGGTTTTCATGGTAATTCCAATCACTTCGTATCCCTGTTCATGAAGCATAACGGCCGAAACTGTGGAATCCACACCACCGCTCATGGCAACAAGCACACGCCCTTTTTTACTCATATACAAACGAATTTAATTTTAACCGTTTAAAATAACACTTTTTTACGGCAGTTACACGAGACGCATTAACGGATAAAACGTTGATTTCGTTTGAACATTGTTGAAGCAGGATTTTGAAGTAAGGCAACTATTATCTACATATACAGATACGGTTTCCAGTGCTCCTGAACACCGTTAAGTAAATTTTGAAAAAAGGTGATATGCACCGGTCTGTACGGTTTAATTCTGAGTGGCATGGCTGCTTCATCCGGTGTTCGGTTTCCTTTTTTTACATTGCAGTGATTGCAGGCTGTTACCAGGTTTTCCCAGGTATCTTTTCCGCCCCTGCTTCGGGGCATCACATGGTCAAGCGTCAGGTCGGCTTTGGTTCCGCAGTATTGACATTTGTGATTATCTCTCTTCATAATGTTTGACCGTGACAGTACAATTTTGGCATAGGGCAGGCGGATATACCTGCGTAAACGGATTACGGATGGATATTGAAATTCATCATCAACTGTTCGGATCACTCTGTCCGGATCATCGTGAAGCAGTTCTGCCTTTTCCAG
The DNA here is from genome assembly GCA_007127745.1 of Balneolaceae bacterium. Taxonomy (GTDB): domain Bacteria; phylum Bacteroidota; class Rhodothermia; order Balneolales; family Balneolaceae; genus Rhodohalobacter. The sequence continues at coordinate 5,253 of SKYV01000021.1, read as the reverse complement.
AAAAACCAACTTTACTGACCTCTGAACAGAACAAACACTAATGGGTTGATAATCCTGATTAAGTACTAATACCTCGGTATTCATGAAAATCAGATCTTTAGCATACGAATGTAGAGATACATTTTTTGCCGTTTAATTAATCTATCTATTATGGCTTATTTTAATCAAAATTTCAAATTAAATATCATTGATCTATTAAGCCGTTCGGTATATTAAACAGAAAATTTTATTATGATAACCATAACGCAGCAAGTACAAGCAATGTTCTGTAAAAAAGACCAATTGGAGACAAAAAAGATTTTTTTCCTTGATTAAAAAGCCTCTATTTTATTCTGAAATAAATGTAATAAGCAACCACAGAAATTTAAACAAGCGCTTCCAGTTGAAATAACATGAGTTCTAAAAAAAATATTTACAGCAATAGTATATACAAAGAGCCGGGGCCCAAACTCGATAAAGAGTCGCCATTCAAATCCATGATGGAAAGATTTCGGTTTGCTGCAGAAATTCTGAACCTGGATGAGGGATTATTCAAATATTTGGCAAGCCCGGTAAAGCAGGTTACTGTTTCCATACCTGTAATTATGGACAGTGGAAAAATTGAAGTTTTTGAAGGCTACAGAGTGATACATGACAATGTTCTTGGCCCTTCGAAAGGCGGTGTGCGTTATTCGCCCGATGTAAACCTGGATGAAGTGAAAGCCCTTGCTGCCTGGATGACCTGGAAGTGTGCAGTAGTGAATGTGCCTTTTGGCGGTGCTAAAGGGGGAATCCGGTGTAATCCGAAAGAATTATCTCAGGGAGAACTGGAAAGGCTTACCCGCCGCTATACCGCAAACATGCTCGGTGTATTTGGGCCTGACCAGGACATTCCCGCCCCCGACATGAACACCAACGAGCAGGTAATGGCCTGGATTATGGACACCTACAGCATGAATGCGCAAAAAACCGAAACGGCCGTGGTTACGGGAAAACCGGTTATTCTCGGAGGTTCAAAGGGACGAAAAGAAGCTACCGGACGGGGTGTTGTAACTGTAACTCTGGCTGCATTGAGCAAGCTTGGAGTTATGCCAAACAAAGTTACGGTAGCGGTGCAGGGATTTGGAAATGTGGGCTCAGTATCTGCCCGGTTAATGTACGAACAGGGAGCAAGCATTATTGCCATAAGTGATATTACGGGTGGTTATTACAACAAAGACGGAATCAACATACCCGAAGCTATACAGTACATACGAAGCAATAACAACATTCTCGAAGGGTATCCTGATGCGGAAAAAATTTCAAATAAAGAACTGCTTGAACTTGAATGCGATGTACTGATTCCTGCTGCAAAAGAAGATCAGATCGACCGAACCAATGCGGATAAAATCAAAGCCAGAATTATATCTGAAGGTGCAAATGGCCCGGTTACTGCCAATGCCGATTCACTTCTTGAGCAAAAAGGCGTTATGGTAATACCCGATATTCTTGCAAATGCCGGAGGTGTGACCGTTTCCTATTTTGAGTGGGTGCAGGACCGGCAGGGATATTTCTGGACCGAAGAGCGCGTTAACCGAAGACTGAACCGAATGATGAGAAATGCTTTTGACAATGTTTTTGGCGTAAGTGAAAATTATAAAATAACTTTACGGCAGGCCGCTTATGTCTATTCCATCGATAAAGTGGCAACAACTTTGAAAATGCGTGGTATATACGCATAACCGGGATCAGAATTAAACATTGTGCTTATGAAAGTTTTTCGGCTCTCACTACAATCGACTTATGAAGAGTCGGAAAAAGTTCCGGACTTTGTCTCCGATATCCAGGAAAAAATTGGCCTGGATGAAGATATTACAGGGAAACTGATGCTGGTGCTCAGTGAAGCGGCTACTAACGCCATCGTTCACGGTAATGAACTGGACGAATCAAAAAAAATAGAGATCGAACTGATATTCAGTAACGATAAAATTGTGGCATCGGTGCAAGACGAAGGGGCTGGATTTGACCCTGAAGATTCCACAGAAGATCCGCTTTCTGAAGAAAATTTACTGAAAGCCGGCGGCCGAGGTGTGTTTTTGATCAAAAAACTGGCTGACAGTGTGAAGTTCAGCGAGGGTGGCACCAAAGTAACGTTTGAAATCTGGATGAACTCTCAGTAGTTCAAAATCCCACTAAAATCGCCACTAATCTGTAACAGCTCCGTTTCGGCCACTTTGGCTTCAAATTTTGCATTTATCAAACGGTTTTCAGCCTGCAAAAAAGTGCGCTGGGCCTCTCTGAATTCGAGCGAACTGATACTGCCCAGGCGAAAACGTTCCAGGGCTATATCGAGTGTTTCTTCAGCATTTTGCAGATTATTTTCTTCGAGATCCACCATCTCAATCGCATTTTGATAGGCCCGGAAAATGGCCAAAAAATCTGATTCAAGCCTCAGCATTTGCTGCTCGTATGAAAGTTCGGCATTCCGCCGGTCAATCTGCGCGTTTTGTATCCGCCTGTTCAGATTAAAACCGTTAAAAATATTGATCCTGGCAGTAATTCCCACATTAAATCCCGTGGTTTCATTAAACCGGATAAATCCACCGTCGTTTTCGCTGCGGTTATAGCTGTACCCCGAAGTAAGCAGAATATCCGGCATTCGTTCGCCTCTCAACTGGCGGATCTGCAGGCTGCTGATATCTTTTTGCATCCTTGCAATAGCAAGCTGCGTATTTTCCGTCATCAGCCGCTGGTACAACTCTTCGCGCATCAACAGGCGGTTTACATCAATATCGGTTGTTACCTCATACTCTCCTTCAGGCGATCGGGAAAGAAGTTCGTTCAGGGTAATTTTTGCTTCTGTCAGCCTATTTTGTTCTCTCAGCAGTGCTGCTCTGTCGGCATTTAAATCAGATCGTGCCTGAAGCAAATCGTACTCTGAACCAGATCCGAGATCTACTTTCGTTTCTTCTATTTCAATCCGTTCCTCCGAAACTTCAATGTTATCCCGAAGGATTTTCAGCTGCTCATTAATCCGGATTACATTATAGTAGGCAAGAGTGATTTGTGTGACAAGCGTCTCCATATCAAGCCGGAGTTCTTCATCACTCACATCCCGCAGCATACCGAGCTGGTCGTAATTTGCAAACATTCGGAATCCATCAAAAAGAGTCCATTCCAGGTTCACGGCTGCGTTTGTGGTTCCGCTCCGGGCGCCGGATGTTGATCTTGATTCGCCGCCGGCTTCAAAATCGCTGTCTTCAACCCGTTCAACCTGCGATGCAGAAAGATTGATTGTGGGTAAAAACCCGGCATTTCCAACCGAATGGTTATTTTCGGCCTGTTGAACCAGATTGCGGGAAATCTGAATTCCGTAATTATTTTCCAATCCAATTGATACGGCTTCCTCGAGGGTTAACAAATCCTGAGCTTTAAGGTTTGCAGACAGCAAAAAAAACAGGAATACCGTTACATAAAGAGAGATCGTTTTCGCACTTTTCATACAGAGGCTGCTTCTAATTCTTTATCGGCTTTTTGTGCCCGTTCTACCAGTTCTTTTTTAGCAATTTTATCGGATGCAAAATAACTGTAAACAGAGGGTATCACATAAAGTGTAAAAATACTGCCGATTAACAACCCACCGATGACGGCAATACCCATCGACGTTCGGCTTTCGGCACCGGCACCCAGGGCCATGGCTATCGGTAAAATACCGAGGATTGTTGAAATGGATGTCATCAAAATGGGGCGGAATCTGACGGCCGCAGCTTCCATGATGGAATCCATAACACTCATTCCCTGCTCCTGCCGCTGATTGGCAAACTCAACAATCAGAATCCCGTTTTTGGCAATGAGTCCAATTAGCATAATGGCCCCGATCTGGCTGAATATGTTCAGTGTCTGATCAAAATACCAAAGCGAAAGCAGTGTACCGAAAATAGCCAGGGGCACCGTAAACAGAATAATAAACGGATCCCGGAAACTTTCGAATTGAGCGGCAAGCACCAGATAAATCAACACGATGGCCAGAATAAAAATAAAGTTAAGACTGGCTGCACTTTCGGCAAAATCGCGTGACGGCCCGGATAGATCGGTAAAAATGGTTTGAGGTAAAATTTCTGCAGCAATCTCGTTCATTGCATCAATTCCGTCACCGATTGTATAGCCCGGGGCAAGGCCGGCCGAAATGGTGGCAGAGTTGAACCGGTTAAATCTGAAAAGCTGAGGTGGTGAACTGGATTCCTGAATACTCACAAGATTATCAATCTGAATCAGATCGCCATTTGCATTTCTCACGTATATTGTTCGCAGATCAACCGGTGCATTTCTGAACTGCCGCTCCATCTGCCCGATAATATCATACTGTTTTCCGTCCATTATAAACAAGCCAAAACGGTTACCCGAGAGAGATAGCTGAAGGGTTTGAGCGATATCCCGCACCGAAACTCCCAGCGCTCTGGCCCGGTTACGGTCGATTGATACCTGAAGCTCCGGCTGATTAAATTTCAAATCAATATCGGCAATGGTAAATACTTCGTGATTGTTTGCTGCCGCCATAAAGTCGGGGATAACCTCTTCGAGATCTTCAAGAGATTGCGCCTGAAGTACGAACTGCACCGGCAACCCTCCCCTCCGGCTTCCGATGGATTGAGGCTGGGTTACAAACGTTCGTGCGGCAGTCATGCCTCCAAGCACATCAGTCAGATGATCAGCGATCTCCTGTTGTGAACGGTCACGCTCCCGGCGGTCTGTCAGCCTGATGAATCCAAAAGCGGAATTCACGGCACCGGCTGCGCCAAAACCCGGTGATGTTACCGTGTTCATAGCCACCAGTTCGGGAGTATTATCCTGCACGGCCTCAATCATCTGATCGACGTATTGATCCATATATTCAAACGTGGCTCCTTCTGGTGCGTTGGCTATAATTCTCATCTGTCCACGATCTTCGAGCGGAGCCAATTCCTGCTGGATGTTGCTGTAGAGAAGTACAATCAATCCGGCAACTATGCCCATAATCACAAAAGCCATCCACCGAACTTTCATGAACGACTCCAGGCTGTTTTTATAGAAATTGTTCATCCATTCAAAAAATGGTTCTGTCATCTGGTAAAATCGATTTTTCTCCGCTCCCTTTGATAGTATTTTAGTGGATAGCATGGGGGTGAGCGTCAATGCCACAAACGATGAAATAATCACGGCTCCCGCTAACACCACACCAAATTCACGGAACAGGCGCCCCGTCTGGCCACCCAGAAACAGAATGGGTAAAAACACCGAAACCAGAGCCAGTGATGT
>SKYV01000242.1 GCA_007127745.1 Balneolaceae bacterium | reverse complement strand
CGTTCCACGGGGATGTGCGGGTCGATGTCGGAACATCCCACAAAATAGGGGGTGTTTTCGAGGCTGCCGGTATAGTTTTTAGCTGAAATGGTGTCACCAATCAAACCGCCGCTGAGGGCAATCAAGCCGCCATACCGCGCAGGGTGCCGCGCCACATATTCAGATGCCAGACATGCACCCTGCGAAAATCCGAGCAGTATAATTTTATTTTTCGGAATGCCCTTCTCTACGAGATCATGGATGATATCGAAAATGGCCTGAAGGCCGGACGACAGGCCGGGCTCATTTCTTTCCGTAGGGGCCAGAAATGAGTGGGGGTACCATTGAAAATTGTTTGCCTGTGGAGCGGCAAAATGAAAATCATCAACGTTCTCAAACTCATTGGCGAGTGTTAAAATACTTTCGGCCGAAGCACCCCGGCCATGAATCATAATCATTGCGGCTTTTGCCTGTCCCGGCGCTTTGCCGGCAGTTACGGTTCCGCTATTTTGATGCGGCCCCTGGAAAGGGTTTTCTGAATTAGCTATGAACATGGTCTGTTTTTGAATTTTTAGAATGAATCTATTTTTGAGAACCTGCGAGAGTCCGAAGGTCCTCGCAGCGTTCGGGATCAAAGTTTGTACTGTTATGTCAATATGTAAATTAGCAGGTTGGGAAAGACTTCCGAAGTCTCATATTCCCGGCATTCTATTGTTGATACGACAGTTGAACAACGGCACAAGCGGGGACGCTTGCGCCAGCTGAGCGGTACAACGGGCAGCTTGCCCGTTACTCACAAACTGTTTAAAACCAAAATTCTCTGTAAACTGGCGCTTCGTGCAAGTGGCATAGAGGGCACAAGCGGATACTTCGACTCCGCTCAGTACAGCACTTGCGCCAGCTAAGCTATAATCCATCAGCATAAAAATCACAAATCGGGCAGCTTTCGTTCAATTTCATTCCTGTGCTGCTCATACCAGGGCGGCAGTTTAAGCTCGGTGCCCAGGCTGTCCAGTGGTTCATCTTTTGTGAAACCGGGAATGTCGGTGGCAATTTCAAAAAGTACGCCTCCGGGTTCGCGAAAATAGATCGACCGGAAATACATCCGGTTTTGAACAGGGGTGGGGCTGAATCCCATCTGCAACAATGTTTTCCGCCATTCTTGCTGAGCATTGTCATCAGGTACACGAAACGCGATATGGTGAATCGAGCCGCGTCCGAAACGGCCTTTCAGTCCGGGTTCCTTTTTCAGATCGATTACGGAACCGAGGTTGTTTTCCGGATCAGAAGTAAACCGAATTGTGGCGGATTCTTCACCCTTCTTTTTCCACCCGAATTCCTGCATTAATTCTGCCGTTCTGCCGGTATCGGTGAGTGAGAGTGTTGCCCCGTAAAAGCCGCGGATGGCAGCTTTGGCCGGAAAACCATCGGCCGGATTTGGTTTGATCTCAACAATACCATTTGATTCGACCAGTTCATTTTTCATGCCTTCACTGTCTTTGAACAGTAGCCGGGTGTCATCAAATACTGATTCTTCTGAAAGAATGTACACTCCATGTTTTTCGAAATGCCCTTTCCAGAATTCAATACTTCCCTTGGGCACAGCATAGGCCGTTACTGTAGTTTCACCGGTATTCGGGCTGCCCTGCACCACTCCCTGCCACGGGAAAAATGTGATAGAGCTGCCGGGTGTGGCCTCATAATTGCCGTAGTAGAGATGGTAGGTAAACGGGTCATCAAAATTGACAGTCTTCTTGGTGAAACGCAGGCCGAGCACGTTGGTGTAAAAATCGTAGTTCTTCTTTGGCGGCCCGCTTATTGCAGTGATATGGTGGATTCCTTTGATCGGTGATGGCATAAAATTGATTGGGTTGTTTTTATTTATACCAAAGATAAGGAAAAATAGTTTAACATTAAACTATTTTGGTAAAAGAAACCCCGGCGCCGAGACACCGGCACCGGGGTATACGCAAGAGATGCGATTGTGTGTTATGATTTGTTTATAGAACCGGGCGCTCTGGAGCTAATTCCCAGTGTTCGGGTGAACGCCAGAGTGCAGAGTGCAGCAGTTCTCTCATAAAGAGGAACTCTTTCGGCAGTTTGTCATACAGCTTGCTGAAGAGCTCTTCATGGCTTAGTACCTCTTTTTTCCAGGCTTCTCTGTCAACAGACATGAGTTTCTGGAAGTCTTCACGGCTGAAGTTCTCCATACCTGTCCAGTCCATGTCTTCGTATCTTGGCATCCAGCCCAGCGGGCTTTCTACGGCAAAAGATTTTCCGTTAACCCTTTCAACGATCCACTTAAGTACACGCATGTTTTGTCCGAAGCCCGGCCAGATGAAATTTCCTTCCTCATCCTTACGGAACCAGTTTACAGAGAAAATACGAGGTGCATTCGGCAGGGTACGGCCCAAATCCAGCCAGTGGTTGAAGTAGTCGGCCATATGGTAGCCTGCGAATGGAAGCATGGCAAATGGGTCGCGGCGAACAGCGCCGATATCACCAAATGCGGCGGCGGTCATTTCAGAACCCATAGTAGCAGCTGCATACACACCGAAATTCCAGTTAAAGCTTTGGTAAACCAACGGTACGGTTGTACTTCTTCTTCCACCGAAGACAAATGCTTTGATTGGTACACCGGCAGGGTCTTCCCACTTTTCGTCGATAGACGGGCAATTGGCTGCAGGTGCAGTAAAACGTGCATTCGGGTGTGCAACATTTTCTCCGGATTCGGGGTCGTGCTCCTTGCGTTTCCAGTTGATGGTGCCTTCGGGGCACTCGTGGCCGATACCTTCCCACCATACATCACCATCGGGAGTTACACCAACGTTAGTGAAAATAGAATCATTGGCGATACTTTCCATCGCATTCGGGTTGGTGTCGTAGTTGGTTCCCGGGGCTACGCCAAAGTATCCTGATTCCGGGTTGATGGCATTCAGCTGTCCGGTTTCGTCCTTCTTAATCCATGCAATGTCGTCGCCTACGGTTGTAACCTTCCACCCATCAATTCCTTTTGGAGGAATCATCATGGCAAGGTTGGTTTTGCCACAAGCACTCGGGAATGCTGCAGCAACATATGTTTTCTCTTTTTGAGGAGATTCAAGACCTAAAATGAGCATGTGCTCAGCCAGCCAGCCTTCGTCGCGGGCCATGGTAGAGGCAATTCGGAGTGCCAGACATTTCTTGCCCAGCAGTGCATTACCGCCGTAACCTGATCCGTACGAAATAATTTCCCTCTCTTCAGGGAAATGGCAAATATATTTTGTGTCCGGGTTGCAAGGCCATGGTACATCTTCTTCTCCGGGCTGCAGGGGAGCTCCAACTGAGTGCAGGCATTTGATAAATTCACCATTGCCCAAAACATCCAGTACAGATTGTCCCATTCGGGTCATAATTCTCATGTTTGTAACAACATAAGGAGAGTCAGTAATTTCGATTCCAATTTTTGCAATGGGTGAACCGAGTGGGCCCATGCTGAACGGAATAACATACAAGGTGCGGCCCTGCATACATCCGTCAAAAAGCTTATTCAGCTTTTTCTTCATCACTTTCGGGTCTTCCCAGTTGTTGGTGGGGCCCGCATCGCTTTTGCGCAAGCTGTTGATGTAAGTTCTGTCTTCTACTCGTGCAACATCAGAGGGGTCGGAAAAAGCAGCATAACTATTTGGCCGTTTTTCCGGGTTCAGGCGGATAAATGTACCCGAATCTACCATTTCCTGGCAAAGCCTGTCATATTCTTCCTGGGAACCGTCACACCAGACGATATTCTCCGGCTTTGTTAATTCGGCGGTTTCCTGAACCCACTTGATTAGTTCTTTGTTCTTGGTTGGTGCTGTTTTATTCATGTTTTTTTCTTTTTATAGGTTATTAGATAACTCTCTGTCTTTTTCTATTTGTAAAATACAGTGTAATGGAAAATTATACCTTAAAATCTAAAAATTTACACTCAATTTCTTAGGAACCGCTTCCAATGCAATTTTACTTTCAGAATCTGAAGAGGGGATATAAGACATCCATTCATTCAAATATTACAGTTATAATCATAAATTATGGCCTTATTAGATATAGTGGTAAACCTGATATGATGTATCTTTTTGTCAATTTTGTTCAAAAAAAACCATTTTGAAAATTAGATACTCTGTATTTTCATTTATTGCATTTTGAATGTTTTGCGAAGTCTAAAAAAGAGGTTTGAAATGGATTGCACGACAGCTACATTTTCTGATTCAAGAAGCTGACTCTGATTTGTTTGAAAGTTTGGCTGAAATATTTAAAAGTAAATATTGAACAAAAATTCTGATACCAGAAAAATTTCAGGTGAAGCATGAATCTCTCAAAATTTTTTAAAAAAGCTAATAAACCCATGGGACTGGCTCTGGGAGGAGGCGCTGCGCTGGGTGCCGCTCATGTAGGGGTATTAAAGGCATTTGCAGAGAAAAAAATTTTGCCAGATATGATCAGCGGAACCAGTATCGGTGCATTTGTGGCCGCGCACCTGGCATTTGGTACGCCGGTCGATGAAATTGAAGATATTGCCCTCGAACTGGACTGGCTGGATGTAACGGCCTTTAAAATTTCCAAAATGGGACTGTTAACCAACAAAAGGCTGGGCAAACAGATCATTGAGCAAATTGGAATGGTAACCATTGAAGAGTCCAAAATCCCGCTCTGTGTAATTGCCACAGACATTTCGAGCGGAGAAAAAATGGTGTTACGTAAAGGCCCGCTTCATAAAGCGGTAATGGCCAGTTCCTGTCTGCCGGGAATATTTGCACCGGTGGAATGGGATGAGCGCCTGCTGGTTGATGGATTTTTATGCGAAAATGTGCCCGTATCACCACTCAAAAAGATGGGAGCTAAACATATTGTGGCCGTAGATTTAACAACAAACCGCGATTACAAACGCCCTGATGATATCATTGATGTACTTTCCAATACCTTTGATATCGGCCTGAATAATATGATTAAAACCCAGGTGAAAGATCAGGACATCAAATGGATTCAGCCCAAACTAAGCGCTTTCAATAAAGCTGATACCCGCCAGACAAAACAGCTAATTGAAGAGGGATATAAAGCGGCGATAGAGGTTTTGGAAAGATGATGCAGAGACTCCTGAAACTAAATGTGCCCGGCTTTTACATTAAGTGGAAATTTTATCGTAAAGGTAGCACCTTTGCCATTGTCAGAATTTGATGCCTGTATGCTGCCGCCCATTTCAGCAATATAATTTGCGCTGCTATGCAGCCCAAAACCGTGGCCGTTCTTTTTGGTGGTGAAACCTTGTGTAAATATTTTTTTAAGGGTTTCTTGTTTAAAACCCGGGCCATTATCAGTAATAGATAAATAAACCGATTCATCATCCTGCCAGGTTTTAATAAAAATTTTCTTCTCTTCAGGAGGCAAATCATTCATCGCCTCTTTTGCATTTTTAAAAATATTCACCAACACATGAATCAGTTTGGAACGCTGTGCCATAATTGGAGAAGTTGCCTTAAGATCTTTCATAACGATTAATCCATGCCGTTCAATACTGCCGGCCTGAAGCGACAGAGAGTTTTCTATCATTTCATCCAGGCTGGTTTGGGTGGTTTGCATATTTGCCCCTGCATACGTTTGCTGTGCTGAAATCACTTCTTTTATCAGGTTAATTTTATCTTCCAGCCGGGTAGCCTGTGACAGAAGTTCTTCACGTTCTTTTTTCAGAGGATCCTCAAGCATTAAATAATAGTTCATCAATTCCTTGCCTTTTGGATTTTCGGCAATAAACTTCTCTATCTGATCAATATGTTGCCGCAGAAGTTCATTGGCTTTAAATATCCCCTCAATTTTTGATTGATGAATGGAATTGCGAATAAGAGCTGACGAGGTATTCACACTGTTCAAAATGTTGCCAACATTGTGCAGCACACCGGTGGCAATTTCGGCCATACCGGCTAAATGTGCTTTTTCCACCAATTCGTCTTTTGTCGCTTCAAGTTCATCTAAAGCCTGGCTCAGATCTTTATTTTTAATCTTTAACTCTTCTGTTCGTTCAGCTACCTG
>SKYV01000209.1 GCA_007127745.1 Balneolaceae bacterium | reverse complement strand
CGGTCGCGAAGGTTGCTGGCAATTTCATCGGCTGTTACATCCCGGTCGGTCTGGCTGACCAGGCTGATATCAATCCGGCCATCTCCTCCCCAGCCACCAAGATCGCGTGTATAGTAAGCAACGACCTCAGGATCAATAATCTGCTGTACAATTTCATCAAGCCTGTCGAAATAACGATTAATGACTGAGATATTGGTTCCGTCTTCCATTCTCATGCTGATTCGTACTTCATCGGCTTCTGTCTCCGGAGCCAATTCAAACGGAATGCCCGGCACCAGCATAATAGACCCAATTACCAGAATCAGGGTAACACTTATCACACTCCAGCGCCATTCTATCGCCTTACGGAGCCATCCTGTATATTTGTCATCCATTTTTTCGAAAAACCGGTCTCCTTTTTTCTGCTTTTCGGGATTCGGATCAATCGGCTTAATGGTCATAAAGCGACTGGCAAGCATGGGTACCAGCGTAAGGGCTACAAGCAGTGAACAGGCAATGGCAAATACAACTACCAGCCCTAACTCCTGGAACATGGTTCCGGTGGTGGTTTGCATAAATACGAGAGGCAGAAAAATCACCGAAGTAGTGAGTGTAGCAGCAATAATGGCTCCGGCCACTTCGCGGGTACCTACCTCGGCACTGATCATGCGATCCTGGCCCCCTTCCCGTTTTCGAACAATATTTTCGAGCACAACAATAGCGTTGTCCACAATCAGCCCGATGCCGAGTGCCAGCCCCCCAAAACTCATCTGGTTCAGGGTTAAACCGCCAAAATAGAGCAATCCAAATGTTGCCACCAGGGAAATCGGTATGGCTGTTGCGATGATAAATGTAGTTGAAACATTTCTCAAAAACATGAACAGCACAATTACCGCAAGGATGCCTCCCCAGACAGCCGCATTCCGAACTGTATCGATCGACTCCTGGATAAATTCGCTCTGATCGGTAATAACCATCAACTCCATATCACTGCGAACATTGTTGATCCGTTCGATCTCTCTGTGAATCTCCTGAGCCACAGCTACTGTATTTGCACCCGACTGTTTCTGAATGGCCAGACGAAGTGTGGGAACGCCGTCAATTTCTACATAGCGGCTGATATCTTCGTAACCGTGGCTTACCTCAGCAATATCTCCCACTCGTAGCGGCCGGCCGTCCACATAGCTGATTACGGTTTGCCCAATATCTTCGATTGTTTCAAATTCGCCCTGTGTTCGCACATAGAAATCCCGGAATCCATCTTTAATATTCCCGGCCGGCAGGGTGATGTTTTCCCTGTTCAGTGCATTGATAACATCCACTGCAGTAATGCGGGATGACAACATTCGCTCCCGGTTCAAATCCACTTTCACTTCCCGGTCAATTCCTCCCCAGATGTTGATAGTACCCACACCCGGTATCTGTTCAAAAAACATCGAAATTTCCTGATCCAGAATTCGGGTCAGCTCGGCCAAATTTCGTTCAGATCTCACCCCAATAATTACAATTGGAAAATCATCGGGGTTGAATTTTCGGATTCGTGGCTGATCGGCCTCAGGCGGGAGGTTGTCGCGAACCCGGTCAAGGGCATCCCGAACATCATTTGCCGCTGCATCGAGATTGGTACCACGCGAAAATTCGAGTCGTACCCGGCTGCTTCCTTCACTGGATGTTGAACTCATCTGTTCCACATCGGGGATACCGGAAAGTGAATTTTCGAGCATATCGGTTACAATCAGCTCCATCTCTTCCGGTCCAACATTATCGTAATTTACGCTTACGCTAAGTTGGGGCCATTCAATTTCCGGCAGCAGATCTACCGGGAGAAATCTGAATCCTACAATTCCGATCAGGATAATGATCAGAAATGCCATTGTAGTTGCCACCGGCCGTTTTATGGATGTGGATGTTAAAGACATAACATTTTGATTTAGTTCAATTTAATTTTCTGCTAATTACTATTTCCGAATATGATGCTTTCCATATCACGGGTTTGCAGATTTTGAAGTTCCAGGACATAATCGAGATCAACGGTGCGAACGTGGGCCTCTTCACTTTCCCACTCGGCAAGTTGGTTCTGCCCAACTGTTACTATCCACCCCTCCGGGTTATCAATTCCCCGAACGGCTGCCATTCCGCCGCTTTCGGCCAGAACCTGAACCGGCACAAACGTAACACCTACGGGATCGGCCGTAGCAGTAAGCTCTTCATCTTCATCAAGCTGATGTTGTGTGTCACTGATATCTTCGAACTGCTGATCACTTTCATCCATATCAGCCAGATACACACCGGTTTCTCCAACTATCGGATGATCGTAGAGGGCCGTTTTTGGTATGAGTAACGATTCTTCACTCTCACCATAAACGATATCCACATTTACAAACATGCCGGGGCGAAGCATCGCATTGTTCTGGAGCACCTCAAGTTCAGCGAGTGTGGTGTGAGTCACCGGATCTAAAAATGGAGAAATCCGTGCAACCACTGCCTCTACACCGGGATTGTTATCCCCGGTTTGAAGTGTTAACAATCTGGCCGGGCTTCCGGGTTCGATCACATTACTCATTCGCTCGGTAAGGGTTACAAAAATTCTCATATTGTCGATGTCTCCGATCTGGAATAAACGGGTGGACGAATCAACCCGCTGGCCTACTTCGGCGTTTCGGCTGCCCACAACACCGCTTATCGGAGCACGAACTACGGTATTTTCCAAAATTGTCTGGCGTTCTTCAACCTGTGAAGCGGCCCGTTCTTTTTGGGATGAAGCAAGATCAACACTGGCTTCGGCCTCATCAATATCGGCCTGGAGGGTTTCAATTTCGAGCTGAGCTTCAAGGTCCATATCCGCAAGTCGCCTCATGCGGTCGTACTGGGCTTCCAGCCGCCTCAGCCTAGCCTCGGCCTGACGAAGCTGGGCATCAGCAATCTGATAATCAAACTGTGCCTGATTTAACTGCTCACGGACTTCATCATCACGAAGCATCACCAGCGGATCATTCTGCTCAACTCTCTCTCCATCGTTTACCAGCACTTCTGTGATCCTGGCGTTAATTTCAGGATAAATATCCACCTGATTTCTCGCCCTCATCTCTCCTGTGGTTCTGTAAACAAGCGGCAACACACCCTGCTCTATCTGAATTGCTTCTACAACCGGAATCGGCGTGTTAAAGCGGTCTCCTTCAATTTCGGAACTGTTTTGGCATGCAGTTATAGAAACCAGTGATGCAATGGAAAGAATAAAAAATATGGTTAAATAATTACGGCTATTGAACATTAACATTCATTTTGTTTTAAAAGCTTTAAGGCCTGCATAAACATGTAAGACGTTAGACGACTCATCATAGTTCACGTTTGGCACGAATTCGTCAAAAATTGTAAACATAGAAGCAAACTGCAGGATCAGAATTTTAACGTTTCTAACTGAAAATCCTTCTATGGAAAAACATATCAGCAATCAACAGAAATTATGAACCAACCAATAAACAGTAATTATAGCACCAGAGTTTAACTATGCTGTTCATTTGATAATCTTTTACAAGAATCGAGAATATCTCTCGGTTACAACGATTTCTTGAAAGCATTGGTAAACCGCTTGATGGCACTCCATTGAAATTTACCCATCATCCAAAATTCAGAATACAGAGTTGACCTGATCATTCAGAACGTAATTTTATGATTATGACGCAGTGTTGGAATTTTTGCGGAAAAACCTGAAAAAAATTTTTGCCATGAAAGCGGTTTTTCATAGCTTATTCAACGATTCCTTTTAAAGTTATAATTATTAGCTATTTGTTAATGATATCTTCACGTAAAATTTTTATCTATAACGTGCTAATAAATAATAAAAACAAACACAAAGAGACATGAGTGATCAAAAATTTGATTTAACGAAACACGATATTACTGTTAAAAATATTCTCAGAAATCCTGCCCCTGCCCGCTTTTATGAAGAAGCGATTAAACACGATCCCGGATCTGTTATTACAGATAACGGATCACTGGTTGTCCGTTCCGGAGAACGAACGGGCCGAAGTCCGGCCGACAAAAGAGTCGTAAAAACCGAAGGATTAAGCGATGACATCTGGTGGGGCGACATCAACATACCCCTTGATGAAAATACGTATAACATTAACCACCAGCGTGCGGTTGATTATTTAAACACTTGCGAAAAATTATATGTAATAGATGGTTTTGCCGGCTGGGATCCCAAATACAGGCTAAAAGTGCGGATTATTGCCGAACGGCCTTATCACGGCTTATTTATGCATAATATGCTAATTCGCCCAACCCAGGAAGAGCTTGAAAACTTTGGGGAGCCGGATTTCGTTGTCTATAATGCGGGTAAATTTCCGGCAAATACATTTACCGAAGGCATGACATCTGATGCCAGTGTAGATGTACATTTCGAAAATAACACCATGGTAATTCTCGGAACCGAGTATGCCGGTGAAATGAAGAAGGGCATTTTTACGGTGATGAACTACCTGATGCCAAAACGAGAGGTATTGTCGATGCACTGTTCGGCAAATGAGGGCGATGATGAAGATGTTGCCCTGTTTTTCGGACTTTCGGGAACCGGAAAAACCACTCTATCTGCTGATACAAACCGAAAACTTATCGGTGATGATGAGCATTGCTGGAGTGACGATGGAGTTTTTAACATCGAAGGTGGCTGCTACGCCAAAGCCATTGGGCTGACCGAAGAGCAGGAACCGGAAATTTACGGAGCCATCAAATTTGGTACCGTTCTGGAAAACCTGATTTACGATTCGGAAACCCGGAAAGTTGATTATGATGACACTTCCATCACCCAGAATACACGAGCTTCTTATCCAATCGAGTTTATTCCGAATGCCAAAATACCGTGCGAAGCCGGCCATCCCGATAACATCATATTTTTGACCTATGATGCATTTGGCGTACTGCCTCCTGTCAGCAAATTGACACCCGAGCAGGCTATGTACCACTTTATCAGCGGATACACGGCAAAAGTTGCAGGTACTGAAGTAGGTGTTACCGAACCACAGGCAACATTCTCGGCATGTTTCGGCGCGGCTTTTCTTGTATGGCCACCGGCCAGGTATGCAGAAATGCTGGCTGAAAAGATGCGCAAACACGGTTCCAGTGCCTGGTTGATTAATACCGGGCTGATTGGCGGACCCTATGGAACCGGAAGCCGGATTGATCTGAAGAGTACCCGGGCGATTGTAAATGCCGTTCTCGACGGCAAACTGGACGATGTAGATACAGAAACCGATCAGGTATTTGGATTCGGCATCCCGACATCCTGCCCGAATGTCTCCTCAGACATTCTGCTGCCAAGAACATCCTGGAGTGATGCTGCCGCTTATGATAAGCAGGCCAAAAAACTGGGGAAACTGTTCAGCGATAACTTTGAAAAATATAAAGCTGAAAGCAGCAAGGAAATCATCGAAGCAGGACCAAAAGTCTGATTTGCTGACCTTTAATCATTAAAATCAAGCGCTGGACGGGCAACTGTTCAGCGCTTTTTTTGTTTAGTGAACTTTTTCAAACTTAAAAAATAGCAATTTCATCAATGCCCTCTGCTGCAAACTTATTTCCACCGTCGCGCAGCTGAGTGGAAAATTTACTTTACACAGATGAGCAGTGGAAACCCATTGGCAGACATGAGGCAACACCTGGATAACGAAAACCTTTGCGGTACTTAGCGATCACTGCGGTTTCCCCGGCTGAACGAATTCCTTTTTCGTCTGCCGGGTTTGAAAACCCACCCTCCGTCTCTCTATCCCGACAGAAAAAACATTGTCGGGACAAGGAGGGAGTGACTTTTTTTAAAGGGATTTCCAATGAAAAAAAATATGGACTTCACAGATTAAACCGCAGGGGGCTGGGGAGCGCAGGGGTGCACGATCTTCTGGACTATTTTAAATATCATCGGGGAATCCAAAATATATAATTTGCCACGGAGGCACGGAACTGCACGGAGTTTTTTTGCCAATTTCAGTGGCTCTCCGTTTTTTTGTGGCAATTTTAAACTTATGGTTACGGGAATTCCTTTTTTTCAAATCTCCTTTGTACATAT
>SKYV01000199.1 GCA_007127745.1 Balneolaceae bacterium | reverse complement strand
TGTGTGGTTTTTATCCATAATTAAAATTCGTCAGTCGGACAAATGCAGCCGGCAGACGAGGATTCCAGAAATCCATCCATAACCTCTCGAATAGATGTATTACTTTTTCAAAATTGACATGGCTGGCAAGCCCATTTTTGCTGCCCCCTGAACCTTGAGTCTTGAACCCTGAACAATGTTATTCTAAATCCCAAATCAGATTTATGTTATAATTTTGAAATTCCTGGTCTTTTGAAATGAGAGAGAATCCTTCCCGTTTCGCTTGTGCTATAATAAGTCTGTCAAAAGGGTCACGATGATGAAACGGAAGTGTTGTATTTGTCAGAATATGTTCGGGAGTTATTGGCAGCAAGATAAAACCACTCTCAAGGAACAACTCGAAAATCTTCTTTAATTCGGCTTTAAGTTTCAATTTCCCCAAAGAATGCTTTATACCCATTTCCCAGAGAGTTGCAATACTTATAAAGCAATGATTATCGGGGTTCTCAACATGTTTCTTAACAGATTTTGGCAACTGATAGCTGTCTGTAACAAACCAAATTGCAGTATGTGTATCTAAAATAAGATTCATTGCCGGTAATCCTTAAAATCATCAAGCGGTTCATCAAAATCATCACTCATTTCAATCAGCCCCTTTGCCAGGCCAGCTACTCGTTTCTTCTTTGCTTCTTTATCTTTCATTTTTGTTTTTAAAAAATCGACAAAATCATGAGCCTCTTTTTTAAATTTATCTGGCAATACAGCAAATTTTGCATATAATTCAATATCATTCATAGAGTTCAGTTTTTTGTTTAGTTAATTAAGTTCATTGTACCTCTATATTCAAATTAACGAAGTATATTCAACTTTCATTTTATACTCTAAACTGAAGTGAGTAATTCCCTCATCAAAGATATCAATACGGCCTCCCAATTCCTCCTGGAGGTGCAACAGCGACATCCCGGCCATTGAGTGTAAAGGACTTTTCATGAACTGATAAATCAATTCTGAAATTTTTCTGAACAAGTAAAACAAGAGCCTGTTTTAAAAGTTTTTTTTCGTCATTAAATGATTCGGTTTGATTACTGACATAATTTTGTCCGGATCTAATTATAACATTTTTTTTGGATTTAGGCTTTTCATCTGCCAGCTGCAAGTTGATCCTTGCCAACAAACCTCAACTATCAACTATTAAGTGCGCCCCTGGAGCCATGGTTGGCGGCGCATCGTCTGCCCCGATAAGTTTTGCATCGGGGCGGTAAACTCCCGGGATGATCTATGAACGATTTTTCAATTCCGACATCCACCCACACCCCCTCGAAATGATGCACCGTTTTTTCAATGCCGGCAGCCTCGGGGTCTTTTGTTTTTCCTCCTTTCACCCCGCACTGCGCGCCGACAACATCACGGCGCTTGTACGGGCCTATTGATATACCGCCCACTTCGGGGCGAGACGCCACCTGTGGTGACGCGAACGTTGTACGATCCATGATCTTCGTCTGCCGTCTGCCGTCTGCAGTTGACCGGCTGAGGAATGCCGGGCACAAATGAGATCCACGTCCCGGCGAACCGGAGCTCCACTCTCCCTCTCCCCGTCACCCACTCTCCCACTCTCCCTCTTCCCCCACTTCTCAACCAGCACCCTGAACCTCTGCGCCACTCTGCGCACACAGCGGTTAAACCCCAGAACCCATCCCCCGGCCCCTTCCCTATCCCGCAACAGAACGGCATAAGGAAGGGATGGCTTTCTGAATAATATCCAGCCTTAAAAAAAATAAAAAGCCCCTCCTTACGGCGTGCCTTTCGCCGTAGGGAGGGGTTGGGGTGGGTCCTCTCCGGACTCTGGCAGCCCCCACTTCGCCATTCGGTGATTCGGTCGTTCGGTCATTCCTTCCCTTTTGATTTACGAAAAACCGATAACCCGGTTGACCGATTGACCGAGCTGATTTCGCCCACTCTCCCTCTCCCCGTCACCCACTCACCCAGCCTCCCTCTTCCCCCACTTCACCCGGCACAGCAGGAACACAGGATACGCCGGTCAACATTATTAACTACCACCATGTCATCCTGACGAACCCCGGCTTTTGAGGTGAGGAAGGATCTCCCGGTTCGTAACGAGAGTCTTTTCATAATTCATTTTCGACGCTGGAAGGAGGCGGAGAGGCACCGCCACGCTTCAAGGTCTCAAAGCAATCACCGTTTACAACTTCTCCTGATCCAATTCATCATCGGGAATCCCAAAGCAGATATTCCGTTGTATGGTATAACCCATCCCGGTACTTTCAGCGGAGAACAATTACGGCTTTAATTAGTCTTAGTCTGAAAGCCTTTCAATTAAAAAGTATGTAGAGGCTATAAATGTGGTAATCGGAGATACAAAACGGATGTAATCGAGTATTGTGGCACTTCGTTTCAATTCAACCGTTATAATCTGATCGTTTTTCAGTTCATAATTGCGCAACTCAGCCGGGAAAGGGTCTCTGTATTGGAATGTGAAGTTTTCCACTGTTTCCTCACCGGTTTCCGGGTTAAATGTTGAGATATTGATCTCAACGCGCCGCGAGCTCCAGTCGAGTTGTACCTGGTCACCACCACCACCTACACCACGCTGTATCCCTCTTGCATAGGAGATCAGTTCGTGAGGCCGGGTTCCACGCGGTACAATATAACGCCCCGAATTACTTATATCACCCCACACAGCAAGTGTATCCGCAAGCTGGCCTGGCTCGGCAATTCTTACCATCCCTTCACCCAGCCGGAACATCTGAGTACCCTGGGCTTTTGTTTCGTGTACAGTGGCAAACAAGATAACTCCAAGGAGCGTAGATATTAAGATTTTATAATTCATTTACAAAGATTAAATGGTCTTCAGTTAACAGTTTTCAGGTGCTGGGAGATTAATCACCGGTGTGGTATGGATAGTAGTAGAGGGCTAATAAAGATTATTTGTTTTCCTGGTATTCTTCGTAAGCGTGATAGCTGTCGTATGTGTATTCATTGGAATAGTAATAATCGGCACTGTCTTTATGCCTGAATCCAGTTATTGCAATTCCCAGTACTTTCGCATTAATCCGCTTTAGATTCTCAATGGTGTGGTTGAGTTCGTTGGTTTGAGTAATCCCGAATCTTGTAACCAGTATGATAGTATCAGCCATTCTCATCAGTGGTGCAGCATCCGTTATCACTCCGTACGGCGGCGTGTCCATAATTACGTGATCATACTGATTTTTCGCCGTTTCGAGGAGACTGCGAAGTTTGGCACTTTGCATAACTGCAGATGGATTGGGTATCGACCGACCTGCAGCAAGAATATCCACTCCCGGAGCAATACTTGATTTTATAGCGGACTGAATTTCTGTATCATCAAAAAAGATTTCAACAACTCCGGGAATTCGCTCCTCACCGGTAAAATCGTGCACTGCAGGGCGTCGCAGGTCTGTATCAATAACGAGTACTTGCTTTCCGGATTCAGCAAGTGCCACTGCAAGATTCAACGACATTGTAGTTTTACCTTCACCTTTTTTTGAACTGGTAATCAGAATGGTTTTCGGCAGGTTATCAGGATCAGAATAAATAACATTATTATGAAGGCGTCTGTAAGATTCTGCGAGTGGGGAAACCGAATCAAGCAGAGCAGCCCAAAGGGTAGATATTTTTTTTCCTTTTATCTTTACATATGGTTTGCCTTTAAAACGACTGTCAAGATATTTTGACGAATCCGGCACGATAGCAAGCAGTGGATATCCGGTCTTTCGGAGTTTATCAGTACCGTCAATGGTACGATTCAGGTTCTCGCGTACAAAGACAAAACCCACACTGAGAATACCTCCCAATAGAAAACCAATCATGATATACCGGGTTCGATTGGGTCCGGATGGTCCTCCCGGAGTTCGCCCGTAATCGAGTGGGCGGCCGGCACCAAATTGTGTTTGTTCCCATAATGATGTTTGAGTGTACTGCTGAGCGATAGTTGAATAGAGCTCCTCGTTCACATTTTGATCGCGCTGCAGCCTTGCAAGGCGAATCATATTTTCGGGCAGGCCATCAAAAAACTGATTTTCTTCCACCAATCTGCTGGAAAGCACCTCTTCCTGTGCATTTAACTGAGCCTCCTCAATACGAAGCTGTATCAGGTTGCGACGCAATTCAAGAATCCGGCTGGTTACGCCACCATCATCCCGGTCAAGAAAACCGATAAACACATCCGAGTCATCGGCATTTAAAATATCATTGGTAATATCACGGATTTCAGATTTTGCCGATTCAATATCAGATTCGAGCCTTACAAACTGTGGTTCCAGTTCCGGGTTTTCCCGCAATCGGGGATTATTTTGGAGTAAAAGGCTTCGTTCCATATTCAGTTCAGCAAGCCTGTACTGTGCTCTCTCCATTTGTCCGCTTACATTTTCCGCAAATCGTTCTGCCAGTCCGGGACGAATCTGCTCGAGTTGATTTTCACTCGATTGTATGGAAGAGTTGATTGCTACACGCTGAACCTGAACTTGTTGAAGCTGCGACTCAAGCTCGGTAATTCTGCTTATTACTGCCGATGTCTGACCGTCAATCTGAACCAGGTTGGTTTCAGTCATATAATCTCTGAGTGCATTTTCTGAAGCCTCCAGCTCGCGCTGGGCATCCTGCTTCTCTTCTTCAAGAAATGCCAGGGCAGCATGGGCATCACTTCTGCGCTGTGTTGCAGACACTTCAGTGTAGGTTTCCATGGTAATATTTACCAGGTGGCTGGCCTCATGAGGTGAAATACTATTGAAAGATAATCGTAAAATATCGGTATCCATATCAACCCGTTGAACATTGAGCCGCGACAGAATACGTCCTGTTAACCCTTCTTGTGAAATCAATGTTGAATCGTTTGGATAATCCTGCCATAAGATGGGAAATCGCTCACCATTGTCCATAACCTCCATTTCAAGAATTTTATCAGCTACTTCACCTGCCAATCTCCTGGATTGAAATACCTGAATTTCGTTTACCAGGCGGCTGCCTGCACCAACATTGAAAGACGAAGATACAATACTTGAAATATCGGAGCCCGCCCAGCTATAGCGATTTCTCTCTTCAGCTATCATAATAGTCCCTGAACTGGTATATACCGGATCGAGAGATTGAGCATAAAAATAGGCCGCTCCAGTAAAAAGCAGTGTAATGCCAATTACCCACCACTTGTACCTTAACGAAACATTAATGAGCTGTTTCAGATCAATCTCATCTTTTTTGGGAGTACTATCGGGAATAGGCTGCCCCTGATAATATTCACCCGGGGTATATCCGCTGCCGTTGTTTTTCCCGTTATCAGCCGGTTGAAATGGTGAATTGGAGTGTTGGTTACTCATTTTTTAAATCGAATTTTTAAAAAGGGATGAAAAGCAGATTGAACTGTGCACAACAAGTGTATCATTGATCGATAAAATAGTCAGATAACAGAATATGAATAATTATAAAATTCTTGCAGCCTGGAATTTTTTATTCAATGTCTCGAAAAATTCATTACATCAAATCCAATATAATCCTGACTTTCTTAAAACAAACTCCCAAACAGGAAAATGTACAAGCGCATTTCCCTGACTTTTTGTTGACTGCAAAAACTACAAAATTTTATCTCTTTCACCTAATCCAAATGGCTAAACCGGTAAAATTTTTATAACAACACATCTGTCCAAAAAAGGCGTCATCCCGCACTCGATGCGGGAACTCCTCTCCTTGATAACGTCTGGAGATGCCGGATCTGGGTCCGGCATGACGATATCGATGATGATGATTCGAATGTAGCACCCTTTTTGGACAGCCTCACAAGGGATAACTATCCATTGCAGTTGGATTTAGCCCATTTTCACCAAAATTTAAATCAGAGATCAAGTCTAATAACTAGATCTTTATTCCCAGAAGATAAATTTTTGGTTACTCTTTGTAACATCAAATTACATCAGAAATTCTTTAACTGCTGCCGGGGATCGTCCCGGAGGGCAAAAAAGTTCTAACGACTTTTTGGATTCAAGATGTTTTCATCGTGCCCATGAAATCATAAAATGCTTGAATTTTTCCAGTCAGAGCCTGAAAATTGACTTTATTTTTGATTTATATTG
>SKYV01000066.1 GCA_007127745.1 Balneolaceae bacterium | reverse complement strand
TTACAATATTCGCGGGTTTATACAGCAACAATTCATTGAAGATGCTACGCCGGGAACACCTGCCAGATTCACTATGCACCGGGCACGGTTTGGGTTGTCGGGAAATGTTACAGAACAGATAAGTATTCATGTTATCGGTGGTTTGTTAGAACCACCACAAAACACTCCCAGGCTGGTTCACGCCTATATGGATTACCGGGCACACCCACTGCTTACGGTACGTGCAGGGCAGTTTCTGGTGCCATTCGGACTTGAAGGTTCTGAGGTAATACCTCTGAATCCTGCTATTGAACGAACTCTGGCTGTCAGGCGGCTAAATACGTTTCATATGTTTAGTGATGTTGGTTTACAGGCCAGGGGAAACTGGACAAGGTTCAATTATGCCATAGCCCTGATAAACGGAGCCGGGGCCAATCAGCCGGAGCAAATAAACCCCAAAGATTTTGCAGGAAGGCTGGGAGTTCAATTGATTGAAAACATGGAAGCCGGAATATCCGGTCATATCGGTCAATTTCAGCCGGATCAAACCCTGGACAATTATGAATCGCGATACCGAATGGGCCTTGATTTAAACTTTACCGGCGACCCGGTTTTTGTCAGGGGAGAGTACATTCATCGGAGAGACAATCAGCCTGATGGCGAAGAAATTACGATGAATGGCGGATATCTGCTGGCAGGTTATAATTTCACAAACCGTTTGGAAGGTATTGCTCGTTACGAATTTTTAAAACCCAATACAGATCTTGATAACAACAAACTTCAAGTATTTACAATAGGCGCGAACTACTATTTTGTTGGTAGGACACGATTATCGGTGAACTATGAATTTCGGGATGATGAATTAAATCCCGATTTTGGCAACCTGTTGACTGTACAGATGCAGGTTGTTTTGTAGCCTGTTCTATGCAAAAAATTTTATTTGACGTCAGTTCGACATAAGAAATTGAAAAATGAGTCTGAGGCTGTCCAAAAAGGGCGTCATCCCATACTCGATACGCTCATTTTTTGCACGCGAAGCGATATCTCCTATCTTTGATTTAAACAGGAGATGCCGGATCAAGTCCGGCATGACGGTATTGAACTTTCATTATCTCGTTAAGCGCCCTTTAGATGCTTATTTCAACGATTTTATCTCGAACTCCCGTTATTTTAGAAATTAATGAGAGCAGAGATTGTCACAATTCAGGTGATAAACGAATACATATAGTTTTCTTATTTTGGTTTGATAGCTATTTTCGAATTAACCTCATACCAAACTGCCTGCAATTATGACCATCAATAATCATTTTATCCACCCCGCCGGATTTTCAATTTTCATCACACTGATCATTTTTTTTATGGCCCAGCCACTTATTGCTCAGCAAAGTGGAATTATTGCTGATGGGGTTGAATTGACTCTGATATCCGATCGGTTTTCGTTTACCGAAGGGCCTGCTACCGATGAGGAGGGAAATGTCTATTTCACCGATCAGCCGAACGATCACATCTGGAAATACAGTATTGATGGCGAACTGACTCTTTTCATGGACGAAACCGGCCGTTCCAACGGCATGTATTTCGATCACGATGGTAACCTGCTGACCTGCGCCGATCTGAACGGCGAAATCTGGAGTATTTCTCCCGATAAAGAAGTCACCGTTCTGGTTGATAATTTCAACGGCAAACAACTGAACGGACCGAATGACCTCTGGGTGGATCCCAAAGGCGGAATCTATTTCACCGACCCCTACTACCAGCGCGACTACTGGGAGAGAACCGAAAAAGAGATTGAGGAAGAGCGGGTGTATTACCTCACCCCGGACCGGCTGGAGATTTTGATTGTGGAAGATGAATTTGTTCAGCCCAACGGTATCATCGGCACACCTGACGGTAAAACACTTTATGTGGCAGATATCGGCGACAACAAAACCTACTCCTACACAATCAATGAAGACGGAACTCTCTCCAACAGGAAGCTTTTTGCCGAGCTTGGATCAGACGGAATGACGATCGACGACCAGGGAAATGTGTACCTGACCGGCAGAGGCGTCACCGTTTTCAACAAAAATGGCGAGCAGATTGAGCACATCCCCGTTCCGCAAAACTGGACCGGAAACATCACCTTTATCGGTCCCGAACGCCGCACACTATTCATTACCGCAAGCAACTCAGTTTACACACTGGAAATGAACGTGCAAGGGAGATAATTTTTCATCTGTGTTCTAACTGGAGTTTATCTTATCATTTAATATTATGATTTGAAACTCCGCTCGCAATTCCGCGGATTTCATTTGCTGAAAAAAGACTGTGCACACTTTCCTATTCCATCTATTTTTATATTGATAAATGGAGGCAGGAATCCAAAAAAATTTGGCTCTATTGGAAACTTTGTAGTTTCAGGGTTAGAAGTATTCAAGAAAGTATTTCAGTTGACAGTTGGCAACTTTATAACTTGAACTACATGAAATCGAACCATCTGTTTTTATGCGTTTTAAAAAATCATAAACCATCCATGTTTATCCATATGAATTGTCAACTGCCAACTGTCTACTGTCAACTGAAAAACTGTCAATTACCAACTGCCAAGAGTTAGTAATGCCGCCAACTGTCAACTGAAATACTTTTTTTAATAATGAATAGGTACCCGGCCAAAATCGCGTGTATTAGTATCAGAATGGATTCATGAATCAACCGAATGATCAACAAATAGAAACCTGGGCGCGGGAAATCCGCAAATCGGACCGGAAGGCATTCGACAGCCTCTTCCGGGCGATGTACCCCGGGCTGGTGCGGTTCGCCGCATCGTATACGCGCGAAAAATCGTCGGCTGCCGACATCGTGCAGGATACATTTGTGATTTTATGGCAAAAACGTGAACAGATCGATTCAAACCGGTCGCTGCGAGCTTTTTTATATCAGATTGTCAGAAACAGATCTTTGAATTATTTACGTGATCACGCAAACGAAACTCTTTCTTCCGACTGGGATGACCTTGGCAGGCAGCCTTCACACAACCCGTCAGAAAATCCAGAGGATTCGTCAACCGTACTTTCTGCACGATTCCGGGAGTGGATCAGCAACCTGCCCGAACGCCAGCAGGAAGCATTCAAACTGAGCCGTTTTGAAGGGCTCGACCACCATGAAATTGCAGATGTGATGAATATATCGGCCAAAACCGTAAACAACCATATTGTAGCCGCTTTAAGCAAACTCAAAGATGAGTATAACCAATATCAAAATCAGAGCAACCCATAGCCGCCATGTCTCAGCAAAATCATAACAACCATCCGGACTCAGGCATCCTGAAGCAGTTTTCTGAGAAGGAACATACCGCCATTCAAGAAGTCTGGGAGCATTCCGGCGATGCTGCCGGTAATCTGCCGGGAGTTTCACCTTCTGAAATTGAAGAGGCGTTGAACGATGTGCACACCCGGCTTGAAATGAGCGGAGATTTTCGATCTCCGGGTGATAAAATTGCCGGATGGATTCAACGCCACCACCGCATACTTGTTGCAGCTGTTGCATTGATTGCCGTAACATCACTTTTCCTGTTTGTGCCAAAAACGGCCAGCGTACCCTACGGCGAAATAGCCACTCTGGAAATGCCGGACGGTTCAACCATCGAAATGAACAGCGGAACCACGATTCTCTACAGCCGTCTTTACCCATACACAAACCGGCATATGGAATTGAACGGCGAAGCGTTCTTTACGGTAGAAGAGCACTCAAATCCGTTTATTGTGGAAGCCAACGGCACCATCATCGAAGTTACGGGCACACGGTTCAACATCCGCTCATGGAGCGATGAACCCGGGTTGAAAACATCTGTGACCGTCAGTGACGGGCAGATACTGTTTTATCCGGCACAAGACCGTTCCGGATACCGGGTTTTACAAGACGACGAAAGCAGTTTTTGGAACATCGAAATGGGTCGGCCGGCTGAACCTGAAACTGCCGCTGCCGATGATGTTCTTGCATGGCGTGAACACCGGTTTGTATTTCAGAATCAAACTGTTCTGTCCATTTTGAGAGACCTGGAACGGCGGTATGATGTGGAAATTGAACTGGCCGTTCCCGAAGTAGCTTTCAGCACACTCACGGCCTACTATTCGCAAAATGTACACATCGAAACAATTCTCGAAGATATATGCACGGTGAAAGGCCTTCGCTTCACCGAAACAGCAAACGGTTATCGAATTTTTGATTAAAAAACACATGTTACCGGGAATTCAAATAGCACAATGAAATCACCATTCCGACATATCATAGCCACTTCTATGATAATTTGCTGCCTGGCAAACGGACTGACTGCACAGGACTCCGGGGATGGCGCCTATTCATTTGAATTCCGGGGAGAGCAACTGCATGAAGTGCTCGACCGCATTGCCAGAACAACTGAAATTGACCTGGTTTACGACCCGGCTCTTGTGCGAGGGCATCATGTCTATAAACGAATCCAAAATAAGCCTTTGCGTGATGTTTTAAGAACTATTCTGAATGAGTTTCAGCTCGATTATTTAACGCTCTCCACCGGAACTATCGTGGTTGTGCGATCTGTGTCTGATGGTCCTTTTTATGGAACTTTATCCGGAAAAATAATAGACAGCCGTTCCGGAGAACCGCTGCCCGGAGCCACTATTCTGCTTGCCGATGCATCAGGCGGAACCACCACCAACCGCTCGGGAAATTTTTCTATGAATCGGCTGCTGACCGGCAGGCACACGATCACCTTCAGCTACATCGGGTATGAACCGGTAACAAAAACCATCGAAATTGAACCAAACGGAAACCACCGTGAACAGATTTCTCTGAATCCCAAACCGGTGGATGTGATGCCGATCGTGGTGGAAGCGCACAGGCCGCGTATGCCTTCACTCAACCATTCCGGATCGTCTTCACCCAACCCAGAGTGGCAGATTTCCGGGCCCATGCCATCACCCATCCGCAGCCTGAACCTGATGCCGGGTGTTCAGTACGGCCTTCCGATGACCGGCCTTCACCTGCAGGGCGGCCAGCAGGGCGAACACCGCATTATGCTCGATGGTGTCCCGGTTTACAATCCATACAGTTTCGGGCAATTGTTCAGTGCATTCAGCCCGTATGCCATCGGAAATGTTGAGCTGCACAAAGCCGGTTACGGCGTAGAACAGGGAAGCCAAATTGCCGGGTTGATCAATCTTTCACACGATCTTGTTCCGTCACAAAAAACCGGTGCATCCATTCAGGCCGATCCGATGAGTGTAAATGCAAGAGGCAACGCCAGCCCCGGAAACCTGAACCTGATGACCGCATTACGTACAAATTTCTGGGATCTGTACAAAGACCCAAATCTTGAACAAACCCTTCAAAACTGGGATGTGCTCGATCCTCTTATCACCAACATGATGCAGAACCTGGATGCCGATGCGGGCTTTTATTCACCGTTTTCTCATGAATCTGATGTCGGCTTTTTTGATTATCACCTGGCCGCTTCATATGAAATTGATCAGTTCAGTACACTTTCCGGCACATTTTACCTGGCCGATAATTCCATCGAAACCCGGCTGCTTAACCAGGATATTTCCGGCCGAAATGAATTACCCTATCTCTATGCAACGGATCGGTATGACTGGCAAAATGTGATGGCGAGAATTGGATGGGATCAAATGGTTACACCCCGTTTCGAGCTCTCCATTCAGGCAAGTTACAGCTCCAACCAATTTGAGTATTTGAGCAGCAGTGGTGTTACATCTTCCAGGAAATTTTACTCAACATCATTAGCTCAGGAATATGCCGCCGACCGTACAGTTCCGGGCAGTATTCCGATCCAACTTCCAACTAAAATTGACGGTAACTCCATTCAGCACGCAACCGGAAGTGCGGACGGAACCTACAGTTTTTCACCGCGGTTTTCCGTCCGGGGAGGCATTCAGATCGACAGAATCCATTCTGAAACGGAGATTTCAGAGCCGGCCGAAAACAGCATCCAAACCGAACAGGCCTCCACACTATTGGGCACTTACCTGAACAGCCGCCATACGTTTGGTAGTTACTGGAGTCTCGACTGGGGCAGCCGCTTTACTTACGCCTCCGATCCCGGAAAACTGTTTGCCGAACCCCGTTTTTCGGTTCAGTACGATCAGCCCGAATCAGCTATCGGATATTGGAGCGCAAGGATTTCGGGAGGTTTGTACCGACAGTTCATCAACGAATTTCGGCTCACCAATCCCAGCCCGACAGCCGTGGTTCCATCGTTTTCGGTATGGTCGCACTCCGGTGATCTTGACATCCCCAAAGCGTGGCATCTGAACGGTTCTATTTTGATGGAGCCATCAAATAAAACAACTCTGAAACTGGAAACTTTTTATAAGTGGCAGCCGGTCACCAACATCACAGCTTACCGCAATCCGGATGCCGTTATTCACACCAACCAGGATCAGGTCAGTGCCTTTGCCGAAAGCACAACGATGACGGCACTGGGCGGCGGAGTTCGCATTAATCAGGAGGTGGCAAATTCAAGAATTAAACTGCTTGCGGGATACGATTACAGCTACTCGCGGGTTGATATGGCCACTCAGTTCGGACGGACGCTGCCTGCTCCATGGAATGAACCGCACCGAGCACAGTTCCGGGCAATGTGGTACATTCTGCCGAACCTGACGACAGTCACCAAGTGGCAGGGTATCTGGGGACGGGCCTGGGCGTTCCGGCAGTCGTACTACGATTTTCTCCGGTTTGATGAAAACCTCAGCCTGCCTTTGGATTTCAACACTCCCGAAAGCGATACACTGCCGGTGTTTCATCAGGTAGATTTTTCGCTGATATATCAGCCCAGCCTGCGGTTTGCCGATGCGGAGTTACGCCTGGAATTGATAAACATTCTGAACCGCACAAATACCCTGGACAAATACCTCTTGCCGGTTGTCGAAAATGGAGAAGTATCGCGATATGAAATCAGGCATCGTCAGTTCCCGGGGTTTTATCCGTCGGTGAGTGTGAGTGTTGGGTTTTGACAGCATTCTTACATAATACCTCTCAGAAAAAATCATCTTTTTTATAGGTGTATCATCCCTGAATCGTGTATTACAAGAAAAACAACAAGATTTTTATGATGATAAGAAAGACGGCACTATTCATTTTCAGCTTCACTCTTGTTTTTTTAAACGGGTGCTCCACCAAAAGTGACACAGATGATTTGACAAAAATTCCTGTAGTAATAATTACCGGTGTTGAGGTAAAACCGCTGGATCAGGATGGAAACAATCATTTTTACACCGACACCCTGCGAAACCAATTCCGTTTTTCGGTTTATACCGAATACGAAATCATCGGGTATGAAGAAGTACAAACTGTTATAGAAGAACATGACCAGGACAAATTGCCCGGAGTTATAGCCAACCCCACCCACCCGGAGTATGCATCCATCCAATTCAATAAACCGATTGGCTACCAAAGTCGGCCCATTGAGCCGGGCATGAACCTGTTTGAGGACGAAGAAATCATGGATTCTTTTGACGGCGCCGGCATGGATTTGCTGTTCAACCCGCATTTATCACCTTTTGCAATTGGTCAGATCGTATTTAAAAAAGCGGCTTATTATCTGGAACCCGGAGAGTATCAAATCGAAGTAACCTGGGGTAATGATGAAGAATTATTTCACGATAGCGTTCAGGTCTACCTTGACTTATATTAACTTTAGTTAGAGATAAGAATTTGAAAAATGAATCTGATGCTATCCAAAAAGGGCGTGAAATTGCAATATCATAATCAATTGCGTCATGCCGGACTCCGATCCGGCATCTCCTGCCTATACCAATGGCTGGAGATTTCGCTTCGCGTTCAAAAAATGAGAGCATCAGGTGCGGGATGACGCCCTTTTTGAACTAAAATACCTATATATATCCAATTTAAACGACCTTATAACGAGTTTACGTTGTATTAAAGAATCATCATTCGATTTTTAAACCATGGCTAACAGACACTCTTTTTTACTGGTTTTCCCGATACTGTTTTCGGCGGCTGTACTCTACCTGCTGCTGAGTGATGAACTGGAATCCACAGGTGAATCAATCTCCGCTATAACCGGAGAGGAGTACAATCTGCAAATGATTGATTCCAATCCAGAAAATAATCTGCCTGTTTTCAACCGCACTTACTCTCATCTGTTGTATGCCGAAAGTGTACTTCGTGCAAATGAAACGAATCATCTTTCAGACTCGCAAATGAAAAACCGCACTGAACTTCTCGATCATCTGAACAACTATATTGTTCCGGAGAAGCCAACCGGTCGGCATTTAAGTCACTCTGATGGCACAGAAAATGTGGTTGAATATTTGATAGTCCAAACATCAGAACCGGAAATAGCCGGAATCATTCTTTCAGAATTATCTGAAAACGGAATCTTTGAAACGGATCATCCGGCATTTTTAAACTGGATTGAGGAATCAGGAATCACCAAAGAAGAACTGGCTATGATACAGCCGCTATATTTCCAAAACCGTAACTCCGGTTTTGAACCTCTCTTGTTCTGAGAAATAATTTGAACCGAAAAACAGTCCCACAAAGTCATGATCAGAAATTCTCTACTTATTTTAACGATCTTTTTGATGGCATCCTGCTCCGGAATTCTGACGGATTCGAATGAGATTAAAGGCTCGTGGGAATGGGTGAAGTCGTATGGCGGAATTGCAGGCCAGACCCTTACGCCTGATACCGAGGGAGTTGATCAGCAGCTCATTTTCTTGAAAAACCGGCGATTTTTGCTGATCAGTAACGGAAAAACCACAAGAGATGGCCGGTATGAACGTACCGATCTGGAAATAGCCGGACAGAAGAGGCCCGCTGTAAAATTCGAATCGGACAACTGGGATACATTCTACGAAATTTCGAACGACACGCTCTACCTCACCCCAAATTGCAGGGACTGTTTTTTTGATATTTACGTACTCAGGTAAAAAATCAATCCCATCCCTTTTCGCCGATCAGGGGAACAAACTTAAAATGCTGTAAATGTTCTTCTTCGTAACTTTCCTCCGAAACACGGGTTATCCGCACCATCACCTGGCTTTTCTGGCTGCCAACTGGCACCACCAGCCTGCCTCCCACATTTAACTGGTCGATCAGGTCATCCGGCACCACGGGTGCTCCGGCTGTCACCACAATACCATCGTAGGGTGCATAGGCACTCCAACCCATAGTACCGTCGCCAAGCTTCAGATTGGGTCGATAACCCAGTTCATTCAGAATTTGCTTTGCCTTATGATAGAGTTTCTCATGGCGTTCCACACTGTACACATCGGCTCCCATATGGGATAAAATCGCAGCCTGATATCCGGAGCCGGTTCCAATCTCCAAAACTTTGTCTCCCCTGGCAACTTCCAGCAACTCGGTTTGAGCGGCCACAGTGTAAGGCTGAGAAATGGTCTGTCCGCTTCCAATGGGCAACGCCGTATCTTCATACGCCCGGTTTTCGAGTGCTGTATCCACAAAAAGATGCCTCGGTATAGCCTGGATGGCCATCAATACACGCTGATCTTTAATTCCCTTTTTTTGAAGTGTATTAATCAGCTCGTTTCTTCGATGTGAATGCTTTCGGTGTGATTTGTTGCCCTTCGTCAATGGAATTCGGTTTAATAAATTTGAATTACATAATAAAATATAACTTTCAGCCATCTCAAACGAATCGGATTCTGTAAGCCGGTTCAGTTAACTTTCAATCCCGGGTAAGCGATAGACTTCCGAAGTCTTATGGGGTTACAAAGAAACCCTCAAATTTATAATATCGATGATTTAATAAAACCTGGAAAGACTTCGGAAGTCTTTTCCTCTATTGCTTAATGTGGGTTGAATATCTACAAATAAGATAACTTCTCCGGAAAATAACAATTGTATTTAATTCCAATGCTTGTATTTTCAGGTGATTCATATTGAAATATCATCATTCTGCTAACTGTATGAAGAAATTTTTCATCACTGCTCTCTTACTTACTCTCATCTTCACCCTCGGGATATGGCTCGATCTGTTCGCATCTGCTGAATCCGATCCAACCGGCTTTGAGCTATATGGCACCTGGATCAGCCTGCTGCCGCCGCTTGTTGCCATCGGCCTGGCACTGATTACCCGCGAGGTGATTCTATCACTGTTTGCCGGCATCTGGATCGGGGCGCTTTTCCTGGTCGGTTTCAACCCGTTCTCCGGAACCGCCCAATCGCTCGACTTTTTGATTGATGCCCTCGTGGATGCCGATCACATTGCCATTATTGTCTTCAGTCTGCTTCTTGGGGGAATGGTGGGTGTGATGTCGCGCAGCGGAGGCACCCATGGTGTAGTGGATGTTCTCGAAAAATTTGCAACCACCCGGAAAAAGGGGCAGCTCTTTTCCTGGTTTTCGGCACTTTTCATCTTTTTTGATGATTACGCCAATACGCTGATTCGCGGCAATGCCCTCCGCCCCATGACAGACAGGCTCCGGATATCGCGGGAAAAACTAGCATACATAGTCGATTCCACCGCGGCCCCGCTGGCCGTTACGGCTGTAATTACCACCTGGATCGGGTTCGAAATCACTCAGATTCAAAACTCACTGGCAGCACTGGCAGAAACCACCACCGACACAGCCCTCACTGCCCAGCTTCAGGCAGGAGCCGATAACGCCTTTATCATTTTTCTGCATTCCATCCCCTACCTGTTCTACCCCATACTTGCCCTGATTTTTGTTTTGATGACCATCATCATGAAAAAAGAGTTCGGGCCGATGTTTGATGCCGAGAAAAGAGCCTATTCGGGCGGCGGGGTCATTCGGCCCGGCTCCATGCCTGCAGCCGACACAAGCCTGGAGTCGATGCAGCCTGTAAAAGACAAACCGAAGCGATGGTACAATGCCGCTCTCCCTGTAATATCGGTGATTATCGTGGCGCTCTGGAGTTTATACAGCACCGGTGCGGCCGGCCTTGAACCAGGTGAAAGTGGAATTACCAACATTATTGGCAGTGCCGACCCGTTTGCCGCACTACTCTGGGCCTCATTCACCGGGTGTGCCGTTGCCATTGTTCTGGCAGTCTCCCAACGGATTTTATCGATGCAGCAGTCGCTGGAATCGCTGGTAGGCGGCATGCAGTCGATGCTGGTGGCCATCATTATTCTCATACTTGCCTGGGGGCTTGGCGGCGTTACCGGAGAGGTTGGCACCGGCACCTATCTGGCAACACTGCTTGAGGATACCCTCCCACTGGCCTTGCTTCCCGGACTGGTCTTTTTTGTTGCGGCTCTGACGGCTTTTTCAACGGGAACATCCTGGGGAACCATGGCGATCCTGTTTCCGGTTGTGGTTCCGCTTGCAATTGCGATGGGAGCAGGAGTGGGTTTTGCCGGAGGCGAACATTACACCATACTGCTTGGTTCCATCAGTTCGGTGATGGCCGGTGCCGTATTTGGCGATCACTGTTCACCCATATCCGACACCACGGTACTCAGTTCCATGGCATCTGCCTGCGATTTGATTGACCACGTTCGCACCCAGCTTCCGTATGCGCTGGTCATAGCCGTGGTTGCCCTGATTGTAGGTGAGCTTCCCGCCGCCTTTGAGTGGATTCATCCCGTCTGGGGGTTGCTTGTCGGATTTCTGATTCTTTACGCCATCCTGAAATATTTTGGGCGCGATCCCGAGGCTGCCGCCGATGCTGAGGCTGCACAACCCTCGTAACCACTCTTATATGATAAAATTTTGCCGCGGAGGTACAGAAAAATCTCTGTGAATTCCGTGTTTCCGTGGCCAAATCACGATTTGATCATCTCAACCAAATTCCGGGCTACATTCATGCCCACGGCAATTCCCATTCCGCTGAGTCCGGCAACAGCCCAAATGCCCGGCTGAATTTGTTTGATGACGGGTTCCTTGTCAGCCGTCATTCCCATGATTCCGCTCCATTCCACATCAATTTTCCAGTTTACGGGAAGTTTCAGCACATTACCGGCAAACCGGGCAAGATACTCTTTGATTTTTGGATTCACACCAAACTGATCAGTATTCTCTTCCTTTCTGGCCATATTCCGGCCGCCTCCCAGTAACAGCCTCTCCCCGATGTTTCTGAAATAGACATAACCTTCATTGTAGTGAAACGTGCCCCGCCACTTCAGGTCCTGAATCGGTTCGGTGACAAATATATATCCTCGTGCAGGCTCAACGGGAATGTCGGTCAACTGTGAAACAAATCCATTCACCGCCAAAACAATCTGATCGGCTTTCAACCATAACTTTTTGTTGATGAGAACAGACTTTTCCCCAACTTCATCCACCCGGCAGTTCCACCAGGTCCTCACCCCCAGTTCATTCATTTTTTGATGTAAAGAACGCATCAGCATTCCGCTGTTGATGGCACCCTCAACCCGGTTAAAAATGGCTGGATATCCCTGGTATTCTTTCACGGAATAGACTTCCTCCAGGCCAAGGCGTTTTTCAAGCTGCCGGTTCAAGTCGTCAATTTTTTTCTGGCAGTCATCAAAGGTTTCAGGGTTTGTAAAAATCTCAAATCCGCCGGTATGTTCGTACTCCATCGCTGCATCACCGGCTATTTCCCGAAGAAGTTCAAGCCCGTACCATCTGCGGGCAATCCGGTTCAGTACAATCTCCTCGCCGGAAACTTGCATATCGGCCAGATGTTCGGAGATGGATCCGATGCAGGCAAACCCGGCATTTCGGGTACTGGCCCCCTCAGGTGTCACTCCTTTGTCAATTACTAAAATGTCGTGCCCCGGATATCGCTTTTTGTAGAAAAGAGCCACAGAAGCCCCCACAATTCCGCCACCTGCAATCAGCAAATCCGGCGCATTCAGCCACTCTTCTCGCTCCCAGTATGAATGAGTTGATTCCATAGCACCTTGGTTTATTTGTAAAATCTGATCTTCGGGATATCATCCAAATTATTATTTCAATATTACACTTGTCTTTTATTAAAGACAACAGGGTAGCATTCAGCATTAGTCATCCAATCTTTTCGAAAAGCCACTCAAATTTACAGTTACATTTTCACTTATCGACTCTGATGTGCAAACAATATTCAAATGATTTGCTCCGGCTGATTTTAAATTTTTTTTCAATTCTCCCATTAGTTTTAAGGAATCGATACATAGCTTTGCCTAAAAAAATTTATTTATACATAAATGATTCAATTTATTAAAAAAGGGGATAAACAGATGGATAAACAGTTTGGAATCGCTTTAATATTTTAAACTTTAAGTAAACTTTAATAGCCACAGTATTTTACTTATCTTTGGTAGTCTGTAACTAATACTTCAATCATGAATATTTAATTTTCTAAATCATTTTATTAATCAATAAATGACTGCAATCACGGTAAAAAGCCTGTACAAAATATTTGGAAGAAAGCCGGAGAGAGCAATACCTCTGCTGGAAGATGGAACAAGTAAAGAAGAAATCCTGGAGAAAACCGGCCTCACTGTAGCTATTGATAATGCAACGTTTGAGGTTAAAAAAGAGGAAACCTTCGTAATTATGGGGTTATCCGGTAGCGGTAAATCTACCGTTTTACGCTGCCTGAACCGCCTGATAGATCCAACCCGGGGCAAGGTTTTTATCGGGGAAGATCAAATCGATATTATGGAAGTTGACCAGGAACATCTTCTGGAGTTGCGAAGACGAAGAATGTCGATGGTTTTCCAAAATTTCGGGCTGTTTCCCCATCGTTCCGTGATCAACAATGTTGGGTACGGCCTC
Organism: Balneolaceae bacterium; assembly: GCA_007127745.1. Taxonomy (GTDB): domain Bacteria; phylum Bacteroidota; class Rhodothermia; order Balneolales; family Balneolaceae; genus Rhodohalobacter. The sequence continues at coordinate 5,877 of SKYV01000066.1, read as the reverse complement.
GAAATCGGTGGAATTGAAAAAAAGAAACGCGATGAAAAAGCAATGAGTGCCATTGAGATGGTGGGATTGAAAGGTTATGAACACATGAAACCAAACGAATTGAGCGGTGGTATGCAGCAACGCGTAGGCCTGGCCAGGGCTCTTGCCAACGATCCCGAAATCTTACTGATGGACGAGGCCTTTAGTGCACTTGACCCCCTGATTCGGGCTGACATGCAGGATGAACTGCTGGAACTTCAGGCCAAAATGAGCAAAACGATTGTATTCATTACTCACGACCTGGACGAAGCCCTGAAGCTGGGCGACAGAATTGCCATTATGAAAGACGGTGCCATTGTTCAGATCGGAACTCCTGAAAAAATATTAACCGAACCGGGCAGTGATTATGTCCGGGCATTTGTACAGAATGTGGACCGTACTAAAATTATCACTGCAAAAACAATTATGCGGAAAGCACCCACTGTAAATCTCAAAAAAGACGGACCGGGAGTTGCAGTAAGAAAGATGAAAAATGTTGGAGTTTCGACCGTTTACGTTGTCGGCTCAGATCGCAAATATAAAGGTATTGTGACAATTGATGATGCTACCAAACTTCAAAAAAAGAATGTAAAAGACCTGAGCTCAATACTCCGCAATGACGCCGGAAAAACATCTCCCCATGCACCTATCAAACACCTGCTTTCCATCGCTCTCTCCAGTAGCTATCCTGTAGCCGTGCTGGATGAAGAAGAACATTTATTGGGTATTGTTGATCGTGCCTCCATAATCAGTGAAGTGAATTTAAATGATCCGGAATATGACAATGATACCGAAGATGAGAACAAGGAAATTGAAACGAAAGAACAGGTATAAATTATGATAGAGATTCCAGTTGGCAGATTTTTTGAAGTTATCATTCAATGGATGATTGATAACTGGAGTGGCTTTTTTGATGCAATCACCACATCTGTCAGTGCCACTTTAAATACGTTTGAAACGATGTTGATGTATCCGCATCCGCTTATCATGATCGGGCTATTCACAGCACTCGCCTGGTATATATCAGGACGTGGTGTTGCCGCTTTTACTGCAATTGGCCTCTTTTTAATTGAGGGCATGAATTTGTGGCCGGAAACCATGGATACTCTTGCACTGATTGCTACGGCCGTTATCATCGCTTTAATCATTGGGATTCCTGTGGGAATCTGGGCATCAAAAAATGATGTTGTTGAAAAAATAGTGAGGCCAATACTCGATTTTATGCAGACCATGCCCGCATTTGTTTACCTGATACCCGCTGTTCTATTTTTTCAGCTTGGTAAAGTGCCCGGTGTGATTTCAACATTTGTTTTTGCTACGCCACCCGCCGTACGGCTTACAAATCTTGGCATACGCCAGGTGCCCGAAGAAGTAAAAGAAGCTGCTTTGGCATTCGGATCTAATGCCCGGCAGATGTTGTTTAAAGTGGAGCTGCCTGTTGCACTGCCCACCATTCTGGCAGGAGTCAATCAAACCATTATGCTGGCTTTATCGATGGTTGTTATTGCATCACTGATTGGGGCAGGTGGCTTGGGACAGCCCGTACTGGTTGGTATTCAGCAGCTTAACATAGGCCTTGGTTTTGAAGGCGGAATTGCGATTGTAATATTAGCTATTTTTCTCGACCGACTTACACAATCTTTGGGTGAATCCTCTCAAAACGAATAACAGATTTTTTTCCAACTTTATTGTTCCATTTGATGTTATACAATAAACACACAAATAATAATCCAAAAACCAACGGTAATATGGATACTATACGAAACACTTTAAATAAATTGACAAAAGCTGTTGCGCTCTTCGTGGTTGCAGCAGTTTTTGCGGCAGGATGCGAACCTGCAGACGATACACAAAAAACAGCAGACCTGGTCTATGTAAACTGGGCTGAAGGAATTGCTTACACCAACCTGGCGAAAAATATCCTGGAAGAAAAAATGGGATATGAGGTAGATATTACATCTGCTGACGTAGGGCCCGCTTATACAGCTATTGCCAACGGAGACAGAGACGCCTTTATGGAAACCTGGCTTCCTGTACTTCACCGCAACTATATAGAGCGTTTTGAGGACGATATTATTGACCTTGGCCATGTTTACCAGGGCACACAAAGCGGTCTGGTAGTACCAGAGTATGTAGAGATCGACTACATTTCCGAACTCAACGATCATGTAGACCGGTTTAATGGCGAAATTACCGGGATCGATGCCGGAGCCGGTGTTATGCAAACCACCGAAGAGGTGATTGAAGAGTACGGCCTTGAGTTTGACCTGATCACCTCCAGCGGGCCGGCTATGACTGCAGCACTCAGCCGTGCAATCAGTAATGAAGAGTGGATTGTCGTTACCGGATGGAATCCTCACTGGAAATTCGGATCATGGGACCTGAAATTCCTTCAGCAGGATGAAGACAAAATGTTGTGGGAAACCGGTAATATCCACATGATGGGGCGGGCAGACCTTGAAGAAGACAAGCCTGAATTGGCTCAATTCCTCAGAAACATGTTCTTTACAGAAGAACAGCTCGCCGATCTCATGGTAGTTGTTGAAGAATCTGACAGACCCGTGGCAGAGGTAACCCGCGACTGGATGTACGAGAACGAAGATCTGGTGGATAGCTGGATTCCCGAAGAAGATGAAATGTCTGCGGCATACTAAAAACCTGCTGACTGAAATCTTTTTGATTTTTTACGGGGTTTGGAATTCACTTTTAGAATTCTGAACCCCTTTTTTATTTGTCAACCCCAGTGCGATTCATAAATCAGATTGTCACTAATTCAGTGTTCTTACCCGGATTGAAAATGCCTCCCGTGGGTTTTTTATGAGCAATTGATCAATCTCTTCGTCAGAAAATCCTCTGTCGGCCAGCTCCGGAATCAGGTATTCGAAAATATCCGTATAGCCGCGAAAACCGCCCCCGTTTGGCTCTCCCACATCGTACCAGCCGGCATCGTGCGAAATCAGGATTTGTTCAAGATATCCGGCCTCTTTCAATGCTTGAATCCGGTCAGCGTACCACTCAATACTTCCCTCTTCGCTGGTAGGTTGTTCCGGGTTGAAATGAACATTATCCAGAGCAATCCAGGCACCTTCTCCGGCCGCCCACAGAATTGTGTCCAGTGATCCGCTTTGTGCATGCGTCCAGATCCAGGCTTCGGGCGAGACTCCCATCGCTTTCAGCAGCTCCACCTGTTCAAGCGCGGGCCGGTCGCCCACTGTGTGTGATGCAATCGTCAATCCGGATTCCAGATGCGCAAGTGCTGCCGCTTCCACAATTTTTTGATGCAGTTCGGAAAGGGGCTCATCCGAAGCGACAGAAATTTTCATGAAACCCGGACGAAGTTCACTTCCGTCAATTCCATGTTCAAACTCCACAACCCACCGGTTTGCAAGCTGCTCTGCACTCTCCTGATAGGCGTGTTCCGGTATGAACCGGTTCTCGACAGCTCCGTAATAGCCGGTGTTGGTGATTATTTGAAGCCCGGTGCGTTGCGACAATTCCTGCAAAATGAATGGATCACGGCCAAGATAAGCAGGTGTAAATTCTATAAACGTTTCCACTCCATTATCGACAATCTCCTGAAAATAGGGCAGTACTCTCTCAACAACTTCAGCACGGTCCCAGCGGTGATATCCCGTACTGTCGGCGCCGATCCAGTCTACCATCACATGCTCGTGAGACAGAGCAACTCCCATTTCGGAAGAGAAGATAGCGCCATTTACCGTCATTACAACCGCATCATCTTCCGGGGAGTGGCAGCTAATTAAAAGAACAAATAGCATGGGCAACAGAAATATCCCTTTTTTCATGGAATTTTAGATTTGATTTGGAGGTGTCTCTCAATTTAGGGCTTCAGGTTGTTAGCAACAATTTTTAATGGATCATTAAATCTCTATTATTGCCCCAAACCCACCAACAACATAACGGGTATCCCGGAATCCCCAAATATCTTTCAGGTTTTCAGTAGTTGCACTCTGGATTTGTGTCCAATACTCTCCGTTATAGCGCAGCAGTCTGCCGTCAAGTCCAGCGGCAAATGCTGTGTTGGTGCCGCTTCCCCAAATTCCGTATAACCCTTTAGTGGTGTTGCTGTCCATTTCCGTCCATTCAATTCCATCATAAAATAAAATCGTACCACCAGAACCAACTGCAAAGATGTGATTGGATGAATCCCCCCAGATTTTGAAAACTGCAGGCAGTCCTGACTCTTTGATTTGCCATTCACTGCCGTTAAAGTTCACCAGATTTCCGCCAGATGTTCCGGCCCAAATGTTTCCGGGTGAGGTTCCCCACAATGTAAAAATTTCATCCGAAACCGGGCTATTCACATGGCTCCATTCACTTCCATCAAAATTCAGGATTGTGCCGTCTGCACCAACAGCGAACACATTATCCGGTGATGTTCCCCATACACCATTCAGCCTGATACTCACACCACTTTCCATTTGCGACCAGTTTGAACCGTTATAATGCAGGATATTTCCACCCTCCCCAACAACAAACACATCATCACTTGCACTGCCCCAAACATCATTAAACCTCAGGTTTGCCTGTGCAGGATGATCCATAACAACCCATTCGCTGCCGTCGTAGTGCAGAATTATGGTGTTTCTGCCAACCACAAAAATGTCGTTTTCAGAACTTCCCCAAATTGCCTCGTAATACTCCCTTGGCCATTCAAAATCAACAATAGGATCGGCAGGCTCATCATCTGTGGACAGATCGAGGCAGGATATTGTCAAAAACGGAGTGATTAAAAAAAGTATTGAATAACGTAATCTTCGGCAGGATAAGGCTGGAATTAATCGTTTCATCTTATGAATATTTTCTGATGTTTTACTATTGTGTTGGTTTTTTAAAAATAGCAGATTCTTTGATTTTTATCATGACACTATTAAAAACATGCCGCAATAGAATTTATTTTGAGCCTTATGATTAATGTCGCAACATTATGCTGAATTGTGAGCAAAATCGCTCATATCATTTTCTATTTTCAATGAATTGAATGGGTGGAGAGGGGGCAATAACAAAAGCCGCGAAAACACTGGAAGGCATGGATTGGGTCGGTTTTGTGTTCCCGCGGCAAAAATTATTTTATCAAATGTCTCAATCAGTATCGGAGATGCCCCACTCTTTGTTGGGCTCGGGCCCCATTTCAAGAATAAGTTCTCCTCCGTTCAGCAGTTCTGACGCATCAAAATAGAAGGTGTTTAACTCGTTGCCATTCAGCGTTGCGCTTTGAACATACTTGTTCTTTCGTGAGGCGTTTTTGGCTTCAATCACAAATGTTTCTCCCCGGCCATACCTTCCGCTCAGGTTAATTTCAACCCGTTCGAATAGCGGGCTGGCTATTTCATAAATCGGGTTCACACGCGTACCGCCATCTGTTTGAAACAGCCCAATAGCAGCCATGACAAACCAGGCACTCAGTTGCCCCTGATCTTCATCCCCCAGGTAGGCGTTTTCAACTCCAAAACCGTAAAACCTGTCCATTACAGCACGGCTCCATTTTTGAGTGAGCCACGGTTTATCCGCCCAGTTAAAAAGAAATGCAAACTGCATCGACTGCTGGTTTCCCTGATCCACGGCAATTTCCCAGTATTGGTCGTTCAGGGCGTTGAACCGTTGTGAATAGCTGGTTTCAAAACCCCATTCCAGGTTTTCGATGAACCGCTCTTCACCAATATATTCGATGAGGGCGGGTACATCCTGCGGGACAAAATGCGTAAGCTGCCAGGCATTTCCTTCAACATAATGGTGGTTTGCACCTGATTCGAAAGGATCGAAATCTTCGAGCCAATTGCCATCACTGTCTCTCATGTGGGCAAACCCGGTATCAGAAATGGCGTTTCTCCACCAGTA
>SKYV01000116.1 GCA_007127745.1 Balneolaceae bacterium | reverse complement strand
GCGTTGCGCCGGGTCACATCCCCCAGGTTCACCAGATACATATCCTGAACATCGGGGTTGATGTGTTCCATCAGCATATCGGCGAATGCCTGTATGGTGAATGCCTCCAGTTTCAGGTTTGCAAGGTGCCGGTTTTTTGTAGCGCTCCACTCGCTGGTAATCCCGGCGGTGAGTGTTTCTCCGTACATGGGCATGTACATGTTTCTCATTACGCTGCGCTCTGTTACATCCCGGTCGTAATCGTCCATCCAGTGTTCCACCCGGTTCAGGTAGAGATTGGTTTTTGCAGAATGGATGGTGGATGAAGGCCGGTTCCAGGCATGCTCCAGTCCCGCAATATGTGCATCGGCACGGCGGGTATCCATAATCAGCATGGGGTATCCGATTTTTCCGGCAAAATCGCCAATGTAACGGGCGTTAAATTGATGTCTTTCCGATGCTTTGAAGAGCAGGGAGGCAAATAAATTCCCTTTTTCGAGGCCGGAATCTCCAATTCGGCTTCCATCGCCTGAACGCAAATCTCCGGCGTTGCGGTAAGTACCGGAAACCCGCACGGCCATGTCATCACTCCCGTAAGAAATAGCGGTCTGGCCGATCTGCTGTCGGCTGACCGAATGATAACCCGTTTCTGCAGTGGCTGTAAGCCCGGTGTTGAATGAAGGCCGGGCCATTGCAAAATTAACCGAGCCGCCCGGTGCGGTAGTGGTAACCGGGGAGGCATCCTGGCCGCGGGTGATTTCAATCGACTGAAGATTATCGGCTTCCACATAAGCCGTTGCCGGATCCATGCCATCCACACAGGCCGGAGTAAGCCTCATGCCGTCAATCAGCACATTTACGCGGCCGTCGCGCATTCCGCGAATGACCGGATCTTTGGCAAAGTTGGCTCGCGTTACCATATCGAGTCCGGAGATGGAGTTCATATGATCTTCCGCCGTTCGGGTTTTAGAGTGGCTGTAGATGCCTGAGTAGTTCATCTGCATCCGACCCGCCGTAATGATTATATCATCGCCGCGAACTTGCAGGGGATCAAGAAAAATGGTAACCGAAGAGTGAAAACTCTCCTCAGAAAGGCTCAAAAAAGATTCCCTGTAGCCGATGTGGCTGATGATCAGGCTGTTGCTGTCGGAAGGAAGAGAAATTTCAAAGAAACCGTCCGGGCCCGTAACGGTGCCATTTTGATGTTCGGATGTGTAGATATGGGCACCGGGTACGGGTTCGTTGGTTTCAGAATCCAGGACGGTGCCTGTAATGGTATCTTGTCCCAATCCTGCGGCGGTGATCATCATACTGAGGAGTGTGAAGAGTGTTATGAATTTCATAGTGATGGATTATTGGAGATTAAAAAATCAGCTCAAAAATGTGGGTTCCCAGATCATCCCCGTCCAGTTCAATCTCAAACCGGAGCTCCCAGTCTCCCGTCATGTTAAAGTTCACCTGGCCGTGGTAAAAGCCGTTTTCTTCATGAACAGGGGAGACATTGTTGCTGGAGCCGTGATCCATCGACGGCATCCAGGGTTCAAATCCAAAAACAGCACCGGCTGCGGGCGGAAAATTCATCATCGATTCGCGTTTGTGAAGGGCAATCACCAAATCGTTCATGCCTACTTCAGGGTCCTGAGGCTCAACCCATGTCAAAACAAATCGCTCTTCGTTGTCTGTCATAAAAGTTTTAACACGGTTCGATTGCTCCACCTCGATGTCGATAATGCCTTCGGCGGATCGTCCCTGGCCGTCTTGAACCGTAAGCTGCAGTTCCCAGCTGCCCATCATACCGCTCGGCATGGTGAAAATGGCCCATGCGTGATAGAGTTCGTGAGCCTCATCGCGTGAACCGTCAGGAACATCATAAGGCGAGGCGTGCGAATGGGCTTCCATATGCATCATCGGGGTGAAATCAAAGGTGGCCTGGTCAACACGTACTTCCTCTTCATGTACTTCAAAAAAGATTTTGTGGTAACCCACAGCGAGCGGAGCTTCGGAATAGGCTTCAACAGTAAGCCCGTTGTCGGTAAATTCTCCGAGTTTGTAGAGGTCGGGCTCGGAGATCAGATCAGAATCGTCGTTGTTAGAGTCGCTGCAGGATGCTGCCACCAGGAGAAAAGCCAACAGCAAGCCCGTAAACTGATTAAATTTTTTGTATAGCATATCTATAGTAAGTAAGCTGAAAATTTTTGGTTTGATTATCACAGAACAGAGGTATCCCATGATATTTTTTATGAAATTTTGGACGGAACAGGGTTTATTTCTGATGATGTCCTTCAAAATGAGGTCATCCTATTTTTCAGAAACCTGTTCAGTTCAAGATGTAATCAGCTACCTTTGGGAGGGGGGAGTTCGGTTGAGGGTGAAAGATTCACACCATAAACCAACAGATCCGGAAAACGATCCTCTTTTTCAGGATAAACAATCAGGCCGGATTGAAAATGGGTTAGAACGGCACCGGGGTAGTAATCTATGTGATTGGTCCGAAGGTCATTTTGTTGTTGCTCCGTTTCTTCGATTTGATTGGTCAGATAACAAAACCCGTCGCAGTCAGAGTCGGGCACATCCCGGTTCACGCAAAAAAGTTCGATGATACTCTCCTTGAAAAAATGGTACTCCAACAGCGGTACAATGGGCTGAATGGCGCCAATCAGAAAAGAAAAAAATAATATTGCGGAGTAGATTTTTTTCATCGGAAAGCAATTTAAGAGTAACCACTCTTTATTGCAATCAATTTAAGATAAATATATCTTATTTTGTGATTGCCCGATATGATCAATAAAATTAATGCTGAGAATAATTCAGATTGAAATGAATATTTGAGTAGCACCAAACTTTAAAACAGGGTAAAATCTGTTTATTGCGCATCGGGTTTCAGGTATTTTTTAATAATTTCTTCCAGCTTGTCGCGCGAAACAGGTTTACTCAAAAAGTCATCGATTCCAACATTCAGGCACTGTTTTTCAATATCGGAAATATTCATCCCGGTAAGTGCAATAATGGGTGTATGTTGTTCAGACTGAGCCTCCATTGCCCTGATCTCTTCCGACGCTTCAATTCCATTTTTTTCCGGCATGTTAATATCCATCAAAATCAGATGGATGCTGTGCTGCCTGAATAGTTCAATGGCTTCAAGTCCGTTTTCAGCCTGCAGAATTCGATATTCGGGATATTGTTTTTTGAAGATCGTACGGGTCAGGATCAGATTAAGTGTATCATCTTCTGCATGAAGAATCAGCGGGCGTTCGGGAGCTTTATCAAAGCCGGACTTAATCTCATCTAAGTCATCTTTTTCAGGCATTTCATCCATGTGAGCAATATTAACAAATTGTTTTATAATATTTTTCAATCTAATACTTGAAAACTTCGCAAGCCCCATCAAACTACTGAGCTTATCGTCAGATCAGTGTCTTAAATAGTGCTTAGCCCATTTGGTACAAAAATCAGCGACCGGTCGGCCAGTATTGCAAAGTCTCGAATTTTAATATGTTTTTAAATTATTCCTGGTAAAGATGTTTCGTCATTGAATGTGAATGATCATTACAATTTCATTTCACCGGTTTGTTCAGCCGGTTCATTCCGGCCATAATCCAGCCGGCAGACGCAATGGCCAATGCACCGGTTAAAATGATGGCCAGATTGATATCAAAAAGATCAGCTATGATTCCGGAAAAAATGGCACCGATAGCATAGCCGCCATCACGCCAGAGCCGAAACACTCCCACACTTTCAGCGCGATCCTGCGGATGGGTCAAATCGGCTATAGCAGCGAGAAATGTGGGATAGACCATGGCGGTTCCGGTTCCGAGCAGTGCGGCAACCAACACAAAGAGATAAAACTGTTCCAGAAACGGAAACATAAGCAGGCTCATACCTTGCACCAGCATACCTGCCCAGAGCATTTTTTTGCGCCCGGTATAGTCGGATATTTTTCCGGTAACCACTTGCAAAATTCCCCAAAATGCGGGATAAACGGCAACGACAATTCCAATCTGAGTCATCGACAAGCCGGCTGCGGCAAGAAACAGCGGAAAAGCACCCCAGGCCATGCCGTCTTTAAAGTTGGTCATCATTCCTGCCTGAGATACCGCCTGCATGTTTCTGTCGCCGAAACTCACCTCCCAAAAAAGATTTTTTTTGATGTGTTCTTCTTTTGAATTTTTCGACTCATACTCAACAAATGGTGCTGTATCGCGAACAAACAGGATGGACATTACCAGCCCAAGTACAGCCAGTACAATACCCAGAACGAAGGGATAGGGCCTCAAGCCCATTTCGGTGGCAATCCAGCCGGTGAGGAACGCTACCACGGCAACGGCCACATATCCGGCAAATTCATTCAGTCCCATGGCCAGGCCGCGGTCTTTTTCACCAGCAAGATCAATTTTCATAATCACGTTGGCCGACCATGCCAAGCCCTGGTTAATCCCCAAAAAGAGGTTAGCAACCACGATCCAGTTCCAGTCGGGGGCGTACATCAAAATAAAGGGAACGGGAAGGCCAAAAAGCCAGCCCACAACCAGCATCTTTTTTCTGCCAAATTGCTGTGCAAACCGGCCCGCAAAATAGTTCGACACCGCTTTGGTAATTCCAAAAACAACAATGAATGAAAATATCGCCGAGCGGGCTGCAATTCCAAAATCGGTTTCAGCAATTTCCGGCAGAATGGTTCGCTCCAGCCCTACCATGCCTCCAACAAAAGCATTTATCAGAACCAGCAGAGCAAATTGTTTCCAGTTATCTTTAAGTCCGGGTTTATGTTGTTGAGATGATCTGTTTTGTGTTTTCACCTGATCGTTTTATTTGACGTCTGATTTATGATCCACAGGAAGTCCCCGTGATGCCCATTCCGGAAATCCGCCCGCAAGCCTCACTGATTGAAAGCCGTGATTTTGAAGAATCTGCACGGCATCATCGGCCATGGCACAGAGCGGGCCTCTGCAATATGCAATAATCTGTTTGTCTTTGGGAAGATCACGCAGTTTTTCGGTCAGCTCTTCGCTCGGGATGGAAATCGATGAGCGGATATGCCCCTGTTCATACTCATCGGCCGGCCTCACATCCAGCAGCAGAATATCCTGTTGTTTAAGCCGCTTAGACAACTCATCTATCGAAACCGATTCGAGGCTGTTTTTTGATCTGCGAAACTCATTTATCAAACTGTTGATTTCAGCATTTTGTGAAAAACCGAGCTCTCTCATTGCCAGCCATGCTTTATATACTTTCATAGTAGCGAGAGAATAATAACTGTATTTTCCTCTCTTTTCAGCTTTTACCAGCCGTGCTTTTTTTAATATTTGCAAATGCTGCGATGCATTGGCGATGCTTAGGCCGGTATTTTCAGCAATATATTCCACATGTCGGGCGCCCTGCGCAAGAAGTTCGATGATTTCAAGCCTGTGCGGACTTGCCAGCGATTTGGTAATTGCCGCCAGTTCATTGTAAACGTGAGTTTTAAATTCCCGGGTTTTCATAGCTGCATATAATTTTTGATAGGCCTAATAATAAATATTAATAATGCATTATTCAATAGATTGTTTGAATGAAATTTTTGGCTCCTTTGTCACGTTCTCAAATGAACATTTATTGACAAACCATTCTGCTTATTTTTCGTAAGTTTCAGCCTTATTTTATTTCAGTGCCGAATACTGACGAATGGTGGGCACTGAAAGACCATTTGTATGTATAGTTTGATTCAAAATTGAGATATGAAAAAAAGCACCAACAACAGACCAAAATCGGGCAACGAAAAAAAGATTCAAAAACCGGATAAACCATCAGATCAAAAAAAACCGCCGGCCGGCAGCAGGATTGGGTTTGTTTATATAGCTCTGTTTGCGTTTCTCTTGATCTGGTACTTGTTTGCAATCGGTATTTTTGAAACAGATCCCGAAATCGATTACAGTCAGTTCAGGAGTTTACTGCAGCAGGAGCAGATTGAGAAAATCCATGTTCAGGGGGATGAAATACGCGGTGAGCTCAGGCAGGAGATGCAGCTCCGGATTCAACAAAACGATACCACCCACTACAATCATTTCAGAACCTATATTCCCTCATTTGGCGATGAACAACTCTTTTCCATGCTTGAGGATTACGATGTAACGGTTTCTGCAGAACCCGAAAGCGAAGGCT
>SKYV01000279.1 GCA_007127745.1 Balneolaceae bacterium | reverse complement strand
GATTGTTTTTTCATAATTTATCCTAAATGTAATTTTGATTTTTTTGTTTCCAACTGACTTTATCTAAAACCTCCTCATCTATATCGGACGTTCCCGTAAAAGGCCAAATAACCGTTAAACTTTTATAACAAATTAATAACAGGGCTTAAAATTTATTGGAGATGTTTTACAACAAACGATAAAATATTGGCAGACAAGCGCTTCAGCTTAAATAAATAAATCTTCAGTTATGCAGTTGTTTTCGCCGCCTGATCGGCTTCATGCTCTCCCATCTCATCGATCAATGCATGAATTTTGTCAATCACATGGCTGATGGTCAACCCCCAGGCACTGACAATCCAGAGAATTATCGGCAGCAATATAAAAGGCACCATCAATTCGGGCAGCGTATTGCCGGAAAAATCACCAATTACATATCCAAGAATTAAAAACAGGATAACCATACCGGATGCCGCGGCAGCCAGTACCAGTTTTCTCTTGAGTGCCTTCGGCTTTTTAGGCCCGTAAATTTTTGCCCGGATACTGCTGACAGCCCAGCCCGCCAAAGCCAGGGCTCCCCAAATTCGATATATCCAGGGAAGGATATCGTCTTCCGTCACTGTAACGCTCATATTTTCATCTTCCGGAGCTTCTGTATCTGCTGCAGGTTCGGGTGGCGGCCCCAGCACACGCTCTGCTGCCGGTTCCAGGCGGTCCAGCATCGCATTTACCTCTCCCTGAAAAGAAATCAGAAAAATGGCTGAAACCGTCAAAATCGTAAACGACCACATCACCACCATCGGGATTAACTGGGTCCACCGCACATAATCCAGCAAAAGCTTAACAGCCAGTTTTGCAAGTTGACGGAGATCTTTCTGATTCATATTCATCAAATCTTATTTGGAGTTAAGTGACAGGATTTATTTTCTAACAGCCAAAAATTTTGAAAACTAAACAAGTGCAAAGAATTCACGAAATAATTGGAACTTTTGTGGAATACCGCTTCAAAAACATGCAGTTTGATCTGAAATCAGTCACATACTCAAATTAATTTCAAATAAGAAGCGTTTCCAATCGAAATCCGGAGCGAAATTAGTAATTTTTGCTTTCAATAAAATCCTTAACTCCTTACCTTTTCACAATCTTTAAACCAAGTTGATGAAAACGCACCATCCTACAATTTTTATCAAAACAGTTTTGAAATCCGGCACGGTTTCCGTTGTCGGATTTTTTTTGGTTTTCAACTCCCATCCTAACTACTTCAGAACAACCGGAAAAACATGACTGCATCTATTCCAGAATACAAACCAGCCATACTTGCTCTGTCTGACGGCACCGTAGTAAAAGGCCGCGCAATAGGAAAAACCGGAACAACCGGCGGTGAACTCTGCTTCAACACCAGTATGACAGGCTATCAGGAAATTTTTACCGATCCGAGTTACTATGGTCAACTTATGATGATGACCTACCCTCACATCGGCAATTACGGAACCATGAGCCGTGACGATGAAGCACATAAAGTGATGATTGCCGGACTGATTGTCCGTTCGTTCTCAGACGACTTCAGCAACCCGATAGCCGATGGCAGCCTTCAGGAATATCTGCTCAGCAACGATCTGGTCGGAATTTCCGGGGTTGACACCCGAATGCTTGTTCGCCATATCCGAACAAAAGGCGTGATGAATGCCGTTATCAGCTCCGAAATTCTGGATGAAAAAGAACTGATTGACAAAGCCAATGCCTGGGACTCCATGGTTGGGCTTGAACTGGCCACCAAAGTAACCCGGAAAGAGGCGCAAACCGTGGCCTCAGAAGGCCCTTATAAAATTGCGGCTTTTGATTACGGCATCAAACAAAATATCATTAACAGCTTTGTGAACCGGGGGTGCACACTGCGGATTTTTCCGGCCGAAGCCGATCTTGAAGAGGTAAAAAGCTGGAATGCAGACGGCTATTTTTTCAGCAACGGCCCGGGCGATCCGGAGGCCTCCGCAAAATATGGCCTGCCGATTGTCAACTATGCCAAACAGACCGGCAAGCCCTTATTTGGCATCTGCCTCGGCCACCAGTTGATGGCACTTGCGGAGGGTATAAAAACCAAAAAGATGTTTGTGGGCCATCGCGGAGCCAACCAGCCGGTGATGAATAAACAGACCGGGTTGGTCGAAATTACAACTCAAAATCACGGTTTTGCCGTGGATGAGAAAGATATCGACACCTCCCGTGTAGAAGTAACCCACGTAAATCTGAACGATAATACAATTGAAGGATTGAATTTTAAAAACTTCAGGGGATTATCTGTTCAGTACCACCCCGAAGCATCTCCGGGGCCGCACGATTCCGCTTACCTGTTTGATCAGTTCATGGACATGGTAAAAGAGGCCAAAGGAGAAGAACTGTCCTGACTGAAATTCACGACCAAATTTAAAATCAGCAATTAAATAAAACATTATGCCACGTCGAACAGACATTAGTAAAATTTTGATTATTGGTTCCGGCCCCATTGTTATCGGGCAGGCTTGCGAATTTGATTATTCCGGTACTCAGGCGTGCCGTTCGCTCAAAGAAGAGGGATTTGAAGTGGTTTTAATCAACTCCAATCCGGCCACCATTATGACCGACCCCATGATGGCCGATTCCATCTACCTGGAACCGCTCACCACAAAATCGATCAAAAAAATTGTAGAGATTGAAAAACCCGACGCCGTGCTGCCAACCATGGGCGGACAAACAGCTCTCAACCTCGCTAAGGATTTACAGCAGGAGGGATTCTGGCACGAAAAAGGCATTAAAATTATCGGTGTAAATATGGATGCGGTTGAAATTACCGAAGACCGCCAGCTGTTTCGGGATTTGATGGAGAGAATTGGCATAGATCAATGCCGCAGCCGAACAGCCAATTCACTGCTCGACGCCAAAGAAATTATTGAAGAACTTGGCGGCCTTCCGATTGTTATTCGCCCCTCCTTTACACTGGGCGGAACTGGCGGAGGTATTGTTTGGAATGAAGATGAATTAGAGAGAAAAGTGCTTCGGGGGCTTGAAATGAGCCCGGTTCACCAGGTACTGATCGAAGAAAGCATATTTGGCTGGAAAGAATTTGAATTGGAGCTACTACGCGATAATAACGATAATGTTGTCATTGTCTGTCCGGTTGAAAATGTGGATCCATGCGGTATTCACACAGGGGATTCATTAACCGTGGCCCCACATCAAACATTGACTGATAAACAGTATCAAATTCTTCGAAACAGTGCTATTAAAATGATGCGCTCAATTGGTGATTTTGCAGGCGGCTGTAATGTTCAGTTTGCCGTTGAGCCGGGCAGCGACCGGGTTGTGGCCATCGAAATCAACCCGCGGGTAAGCCGGTCATCAGCCCTGGCCTCCAAAGCCACGGGATATCCCATCGCCAAAATTGCCACCAAACTGGCAGTTGGATATACCCTCGATGAACTTCCGAACCCGATCACCCAGGTTTCTTCGGCCTGCTTTGAACCCTCCATTGACTATGTGGTGGTGAAAATTCCGCGTTTCAATTTCGATAAATTTTCGGGAGTTGATGAGGAACTGACAACTCAGATGAAAGCAGTTGGCGAGGTGATGTCAATTGGCAGAACATTCCCCGAAGCGCTGAACAAGGCGTGGCAGTCGCTCGAAATCGGCCGCAGCGGGCTGGGTGCAGACGGCTATAGTCAGCCCGACAGAAAAACAGTTCGCGAACGATTGATAAAACCCTACTGGGACCGAACTCTGCAGATCAGAAATGCTTTTAAATTTGGTACTTCGGTCGAAGAAATTGCCGACATCACCAAGGTGGATCCCTGGTTTCTGCAGCAAATCCGCTATATGGTGAGCCTGGAAAACCGCACCGAAGGCCAAAGCCTGGATACATTGTCCAAAGAGGAGTTATTGGAAGTAAAACAGGCCGGATTTTCGGAT
This sequence comes from Balneolaceae bacterium, assembly GCA_007127745.1. Lineage (GTDB taxonomy): Bacteria > Bacteroidota > Rhodothermia > Balneolales > Balneolaceae > Rhodohalobacter. Next base: position 15,744 of record SKYV01000279.1, on the reverse strand, counting down.
GTACAAATTGCCTGGCTGCTGAGCAAAAGCGGGGAAAAAGTAACCGAAGATCAAGCGCGAGCCAAGCGGGTTGAAATGGGTCTCAAACCGGTCTTTAAACTGGTGGACACATGTGCTGCCGAATTTCCCGCAGACACCCCTTACTACTACTCAACCTACGAAAATGACAATGAAAGCGAAGTTACCGACCGTAAAAAAGTGATGATTCTCGGCAGCGGGCCCAACCGAATCGGGCAGGGAATTGAGTTTGACTACTCCTGTGTTCACGCCGTGTTGGCTGCCCAGGAGATGGGTTATGAGGCAATTATGGTAAACTGTAACCCTGAAACGGTATCTACGGATTTTGATATTGCCGACAAGCTCTATTTTGAACCGGTTTTCTGGGAACGTGTGATTGATATTTTTGAACACGAAAAACCCGAAGGAGTGATTTTACAGGTTGGCGGACAAACCGCTCTCAAGCTCGGCAAAAAGTTTGTTGAAGCAGGTATCAAAATTTTTGGGACCGAATTTGAGAAAATCGATTTCGCAGAAGATCGCGGAGAATTCTCCAAATTTTTAAAGCGTCTTCACATACCGTTTCCCGACTACGGAACGGCTCGAAACGCCGAAGATGCCGTGGCCATTGCCAATAATGTAGGCTATCCCGTGCTGATCCGGCCAAGTTATGTGCTCGGCGGGCAGGGTATGCGCATTGCCGTTAAAGAAGATGAGCTGCGCCGCTATGTGGAAAAAATTCTGGAAACCCACCCCGAAAACGACTTTCTGATTGACAAATATCTCGACAAGGCCATAGAGGTGGATGTCGATTCGGTTTATGACGGTGAAGAATTACATATTGCCGGAATTATGCAGCATATTGAGCCTGCCGGCGTCCATTCGGGCGATTCAACAGCCGTTCTGCCGCCGTATTCTCTCAGTAAACTGGTGATTGAAACGATTGAAGCCTACCAAAAAAGAATTGCCAAAGAGATGGAAATTGTCGGTTTTCTGAACGTTCAGTACGCCGTTAAAGGACAGGAAGTGTATGTGCTGGAAGCCAACCCGCGCACAACCCGAACCATTCCGTTTCTGGCCAAAGCCACCCAGCGCCCCGAAGCCAAAATTGGCGTAAAAGTGATGCTGGGGGCCAAATTGAAAGAATTCGATTTGGAGTCGAAATTAAAGAACTGGGCCATAAAAGAACCGGTATTTCCGTTCGACAAGTTTCCCGAAGTGAAAAAAGAGCTCGGCCCGGAGATGAAATCTACCGGAGAGAGCATCTACTTTATGGAAAATTTTGATGATGAACGGTTCAAAAAACCGTACGAATTTAAAAATCTCTATTTGAGTAAATAACTTGATTTTCGGTTTAACAGGGAATGCAAAAAAGTATCTCTGATTACTCAATTAAGCTGATTTGAGGTTTCTGGATACTTCGCTAATCCCCGGACTGCGCTCGGGTTCAAACGCAGTGCGTCTTCAGCCCTCACTTGTCCGGGGTTATAATATCGGCCACTCCCATCGGAGCTTGATGTTACTCTCATCAGTGACTTACACAGCGAATTCGCGGATTTGGTTTGCTCAAATTGAAGGGCAATGTAATTTGATAGATAGACAGTAAAAATCCCGACAGGGATGATCGATATTATTGAATCCAAAGTTTAAGTGTCGACGACGTGCACAAAACAGGGTTTTTTTTATCTACCAAAAAGCTGGTGTCAATCAGGTCAAAAGCAAGAACTATAACTGGCGCAAGCGGACGCTTGCACCAGTTTGGTTGACCTGTTCAGGTGAATTTATTAAGAGGTTTATCAATTAATAGTTGGTGAGAAAGGAACTGAAGAGTGGTGCAGATTTATTTTCAGGTTGCCATCATCATCTTTAATATAGCCAAAAGTATATTCCACCTTTTTTACCACATGGCTGTCACTCTCCGTAAAGTAGTAGTTCCCCATAGCCAGGGCGCTATTTTCCTGAAGGATTACACCGCTATTTTCAAACTTCACCTCTGACCACGGCTGCAGGGCAAAACCACTGTCTTCCAGGAAATTGTCGTTCCCGCCGATAAAGTAGGAGATCGCCCCTTCTTTTGTGGGCCTGAACTGATGATCTTTTGCCCGGGTTGGTTTGAAGAGAACATCTGAAATTTCATATGCATACAACCTGTCAATCACTTCTTCGGTGAACGACTCGCAGGCTTCCCGGTCTTCTTTCAATAATCCTATTCTCACGAGTGCATCGCCCCATGCTTTTTGTGCTTCTAAAACATCTTCTTTTTTAATCATCTTTGGTATTATTTCATTTTGATTTTAAGAGGTCTTTACAATACTGCCCGACCACTGATTGGTTGGTAAAAAGTGTGGTTCAACAAACTTTTAAGACACCCATCTGACGGAAAACCCAATTGTTGATGGGTTCTGCAAAACCTGCTTTATATCCAGATTCGGATATCTCTTTACTCATCTCCGGAACGGCAAATATTGTTCAAAGCCCGTACATCTTCTTCCGAAAGCTGCAGTGTTGTTCCACTTTGGTTGCCCATTAAATGGTGCATTACGGATTCTGAATTGGAGACATGATCTATGCCGATTGCGTGACCCATTTCATGCGCAATGACCAGCTCCAGTTCGCGATGGCTCGAAAACTGAAACACATTGATCCATCTGTCATCGCCTTTCCATTCATACGTTCCCTGGGTAAACCGCTGCACTCCCGAAAAGGTTTGATTATACTCTTTAATCAGGTTGTTTTTATGATCAATTTTTTTATTGATTTCATCTAGAAATCGGTTCAGCTCATCAGCTTCGGCCATCAGTTGTTCTGCTCTTCCATTCAGGTTTATCGCTTTTTGATCGATTTCTGTTTTTCTTTCTTCAAACCGTTCAAGGTCATCATCGTAAAAACCACCGGCCGAGTTTTGCTCATTTACCCAGGCATTCAGCCTGTCAATTTCCTGCTGTAGTTCCGCCGAATCGTGCTGATATTCGGCAGATTTTTCATCAAACCGATTATTCATTCGTTCATATTCAGCTTCCAGGCGGGATATTTCCTGTTCCTCGCGTCTCAGCCTGTCGCGATATTGCCTTTCGCTGTCGGTCATTTGCTGTTCATTGTCGTACACCAGATTTACACGGATCTCTCCGTCATCTGCGTATTTCATAACAGTTTTTCCGGCAGCTTCCGACCACGTCTCAGAAATAGATTCCAACAGATCAGCCAGTTCAGCTTCCGATACCTGAAAACGGTCATCAATGTTACCAACCTGAAACGTTAGTGGTTCGCTGCACGGTTCTGCATGTTTGAGCGTGTTTGATTCGTTTCCGCTTGTGAAAAGGAACAGCACTCCCGCTGCAACTACAACCAAAAGAGCATTAATAATTTTGAAGATGCCGAAACTCATTAGAGAATTTTGTGTTTGTGTTTCCTGAAGAAAGTGGGTCAATTCAACTTATTGAATGATTTAAATAATAAACATCCCGTTTTTGAATATCTGTACACTACGAAAGTTTTAAACAAATCCTTCATTAAACAAGTTTCATCTTTTTTTATTGCCTTGCTTAATAATCGTGGCGCCATCTCAGGTCAATGCCTTCCCGGGAATCATCACCCTGCGTAATTATCAGCTCGAGATTTTCCTGAAGCAAATATTCCAGCATAAAAAGGGTTTTCGGGCGCTGCCCTCCCACTTCATTCAAAATGGCAAAAAATGTTCGCTGGTTCAGGTACCATCCGGTTTTGATGGATGTGGTATTTCCAGAACCCGAACGGGTATTGTCGATCTGAACAACATCAATACCAAGGCGCTGAGATGCAAGCATTTCTACCCGGTCCAGAAGCACATCGAGTGCAACATCGGCGGCCGTAGGGCTGCTTCCGCTGCCGGCCACAACCTGCTCCCACGATTCGAGCTCATAAAACGGTTTGCCAAACAGCGTGTAGCTGATAATATCCTGAAGTTCCAGATCAGGATCACTGTCAAACCGAAAAGACGGATTATCAAGCGTCCCTTCGATGATGTAAAATATTTGCACTCCCGGCGATTGGGGCGGTTCATGTATTGTACGGATGTTTAATTCCGGATTATCGATGGGGCCAGCGAACGAAACCAGCGCTTCATCGAGCATAAAGTTTTTGCCCAACGGCCGGGCATACCCGCGCACTCCTTCCAGCGTACCAAACATCTGCATATCTTCGTATCGCTCTTTTATCAAATCAACCTCTCCGCCCAACTCAATTTCCATGTCAAGATATTGCCGGTTACGGATAAAAAACTGCCGGCTGAAGTTTACCCCGAATTCAATGGCCAATGCTTCAAAAAATTCGATCGATTTAGCCTCTTCCTCATCTTCCAGAACCACATCTTCAACAGCGCGGTCTCCAAAATTCTGCAGATTCACAAATCCGTTTAAAAGTGTAAGCTGCCCGGTAAGTGTGGGTTCAGAGGCAGTACCTGTTAACCTGGACCTCAAATTCAGAATGGCATTCATATCAGATGTATTAAAAGCCCTGAACTGATTGGCGGTCACTTGCAGATCGATATTGCCGGGTGTAAGGTTCTCTAATTCCACATTGCCAACCGCCTGCAACCTGCCCGGCCCGCTGCGCATGGTAAACTGCTGCAGGTTCACTCTGTCTGGCTCAAACCGGATTTCTGATGCAATTTCGGTGATTGTAATTCCGGCTTCCATAATCCGCATGGTGCCGCGGGTCAGCTGCATTCTTCCCCGGGTTTCAAGATTGTTCAGCGTTCCGACTAAAGAGAGATCTCCCTCAAGCCGGCCTGAAATCTGCCGGATAACATCTCTGTCCACGTAGCTGTTGAGCATTGCAAGGTCGAAATTGTCGGTATTCAGATTTACAATCAGGCTGTCTTCCTCCGATAGTACGCTCAAATCAGCACTTCTCAGATCCACAAAAAATGGCACTTGGGCATCAAACCCCAGAATGGTCTGATTATCTTTGATGGCTGAACCATGCAGCTCTATGCACTCTTGATTGTGCAAATAGGTAATATCCATACCTACAGAATCTATACTGATTCCGGAAAACAGACCCTCTCTCAGTGTCAGCCTGCCGTTCAGGTCCGGGCTTCCGGCAATACCGCTTAAGTCGGCATGGAGTGAAATATTACCGGCTGTCTGTTCGGGCGCACCGTCGGGTGTGAACGAAAGCCAGTACTGCAGGCTCGATTCAAAAAGATCCAACCGGCCTTCAATACTACGCTCAAAAAACTGCTCATCAAACAACTGCGGATCTTTGGGGATAAACGGCACACGGATGGAGGCATCGGCAAGCTGACTGCCCTGATGCCAGCTTTCAAATTGGGTATTGAGCCACTCATCTTTCAGATCGGCCGAAAATTTCAGCGAATCCATTTCACCCTCCTCAAACCTCAGGTTACTCAGTTTCCCGGTCGCAAAAACTTCAAGGCTGTCGGGGGAATTGAGCATTTCGATTCCGCCCGAGAGAACCCCCTCAAAAAAGCTCTCCTCCATGATGGTTTCCTGGAGAATTCCCAAATTTAGATTCCGGGCATCTATTCCGGCATGTTGTTTGAGTGAGTCGACGTGAGGAGCCCATAATGTCATCCAGGCATCGTCCTGTTCTGAGGAGATGGTAAGTGTATCCACACGCAATATTTGATCGGCATAGGAAATTTCAAACGGGCTGTCGAGCATCAGCTCCCGGGCTTCCGTTTCAAATAATAAAGATTGGGTTAGCAGGCTTACCCTGGTCGAATCGACCCAAAAATCACCTGTATGGGTAAGTGAGCTCTGGTTGCCGTTAAAGATGCAGAATTCAACGGATCCCGTTGTTTCAAACTCCCTGATATTTGCATTTGCCGAAAACTGAACATCCTGCACACCGGTGCCATTTACTTTGGGTTCATAAAAATCCAGATTCAGTTTTATCTCGGGCTCATCAAGTAACAGTGCTGAAAAAAGGCCGTCAATTTTCTCGGCGGCAAAGAGTGTATCTGCTTCAACATGCTCCAGGTTGAGGCTGCCGTTGAATTCAAGCTGTTCCAGATCGTTACTGGCGAGGCTGCCCCTCAGCGTACCTTCAGACCGAAGATGCTCGAACCCGGCAAGAGGTGCCAGCGGCTGGAGATCTTTCAAGGCAGCATCGAAATGGAGATAGTTTTGCGTATTGGTAATTTCTAACAGATGCTGGCGGAGTGAAAATGCAGCATCGGCAATCGAGCTTTCCAGCAGGCCATCATCAATAAAAATGAACTGATCCTGAATTCTGAAATCAGCCTTCAGGGTTTCGATCTGTTCACCGTTTACAATACTGGAGTCGAATGCGGCGGTGGCCAGCATAGAAAGCTGCTCCGGATCGATGCCGCTTCCTTCCCCCTCAAGAGTTCCGTTCAGGTAAGTCGGAAAAAATTCGAGACCGTCAATTTCGGCTGCATTAAACTCCCTCATCTCCAAAACAAATTGATAGGAGGGTATTTGCAGCCAATCTGAAGCAGTAAACCGGGTTTCCAGTACACTTCGATCGATTCGGGCACGGAGCAATCCTTCCAGCTCCTCCGGGTTTACAGTACCAGTAAAATAAACTTCTCTAAAAGCCTGATCGCCAAACCGGCTGTCTGAAATGGTGATATTGGCATGCGAACGTAACAGCTCTGGATCAAAACCGGAACCGTCCAATGCAATTGAAATATTCAGATTACTGGCCAGATCTTCATCATTCAGCCAGGTAGCCAAATTCAGATTGTCTGTTGAAATTTCGGTTTGCCAGGCGGGCAGCTCATCAAACAGATTTCGCACTGAAGCTGTCAGATCAATTTGCTCCTGCCGGTGATTGACTTGTCCGGCAACATCCAGGTTTCCGTTTTCCAGCATTACATCCAGATTTATCCTGTCGAGCCGGTACAAATCGTAGTCAACGCCGGAGAGTGTAACTCCACCCTGCCATCCGGCCATTTCGGGGTCTTGCAGGTCCACCGAACCTGAACCGTGCAGGCGAAGCGATTCAAACACCGGGAGCTCTTCAAGGCCGGTAAGCAGCGGCAAATCAACCCCATCGAACCGGATATCCATTTCATGGATTGTGGGTACATCTTCCAGCGAAAGCCTGAACTGGGTATCGAGATTTTCGAGCCCGTTTGCAGTTGCTGAAAAATAGATGGCTAAATCTTTGAGTGACCCTTCGGCACCAATGGTGATATCCAGATTTTGCTGCAGTGGTGCATCTTCGGCATAGAGCAGTACATCGGCCCAGGATAATGGACTCATCTGAATGTGGCTGTCCAGCTCACCCGATTCATTATATTCGGCAGAACTGCTCAGCACTGTTCTTCCGGTATTGATTAGCATCGATTCGAGAGTAAACCGCTCCTCGCTGCCACTTGCTGCCAGATACACCTCAATCGGCTCCGGCAAACGGGCTTCCTGCAAATTAAACTCCAGGCTGGAAAGCTTCCCGTAAAATCCGGTTTCTTTCATTCCTGCTGACATTGACGCATCCAGGTTTATGATATTCAAAAACCCGTCGGGCAGCATATGGTCTGAACGGATATCCACATTCAGATCATTAATCCCAATCTGTTCTGCCAGCCAGTAAAACTCAGATGGTTCCTCCTCATCCGGTGCTTCTCTTTCGGGAAGCAGGTTCAACACATTCCACGTTGAATCTTCAAACTGTTCAATATTTATGTGAGCCCCGTATAATGAAAAATCATCTATTTGATGGGGAGATCGCACGAGTGACCTGAGCCGATATTCTATTTTAACCGAATCGATGGAGGCAATCCGGGCTTCTGTGTCATCGTGTAATTGCAGGCTGTTCACCACAAAACCGCTTAGCAAATCTCCCCGGATTGATTCGATTGCCACAGATCCATTTAGTTGATCATTTACCCGTTCAACCGCAAAATCTTGCACTTTGTCAAACAGAAAGTCGCTTTTCAGAAAAATCCGTCCGCCAACAAGTAACAGCGCTAACAGTGCAGCTGCAACCACCCACTTGAACCATCGTTTTTGATATGTTTTCTTATTCGATTCCATTAAAATGCCTGGCCTATGCTAAAGTGAATTCCAATGCGGTTCCAGGCAGAGCCGTAGTCCTCACCTTGATAAATATTTAAATCTTCATCAGTCGGGTTCAATTTATAAGCCACATCAATCCGGACGGGCCCGATGGGCGACTGATACCTGATCCCGCCACCCAAACCAAACTGAATAGGGCGTTCATCGTAGCTGTCTATATCTTCCCAAACCTGTCCGCCGTCCAGAAAAGCAGCCATCCCAAAGTTTGGGATAATTCTTGTGAGATTTTGTCTCAGTTCAACATTAAATGAAAACGTAGATTTACCGCCGACGGGAAAATAGTGAGAAAAGTTTCCGTCATCATCAAAAGAAGGAAGGCTTGGCCCCAGGCTTTGGCGTGTCCAGCCGCGAACTGTGTTTGTACCTCCGGTAAAAAAGCGGATGTTTCCGGGCAAATTTTCTGTTTCTTCATGAAAGATAATTCCTCCATTCACACGTTTTGCCAGTGTGGTTGAGCTTGTCAACGGCGTAAATCTTCGCACATCGAGATTGAATTTTTGAAAGGTATAAGAGGCTTCTCCAAAAGTTCCTGACAATTCAACGGAGGGCTGAATAACCCATCCGCGCTGATCCCGGGCTAGCCCTTCACTGTAATATCCAGTAAAGTTGAGTGACGAAACCGTATAGTTGATGACGGTTTCCGGCAGATCTGTACCCTGGTCTCTCGACAACTCTTCGTTGATGGAATATTCGTAAGACATGGATGCTGTACGATTTCTTCGTATCTGATAAATGAGGCTGCTGTTGAATCCGGCCTGAAAAAGCTCGTAAGCCGGTTCGAGCCGGTGCACACCAAACAGAGAGTTTACGTTGCTGCTTCGTGCATTAAAAACATAGGGTACCAGATAGTCGGTTCCAACCCGCTGTTCGATGAATGAAGCCCGCAAACTTGCCCCCAGCCTGTGGCCTGACCCGTTAATATTTCTATGCTGCCATGACAACTGCCCGCGAACGATCTCTTCCCGCCCGATTCCGATAGCAGCCTGAATCGTGCGCGGTTTATGCTCCCGAACCCGGATTAAAGCCGTCAGAGTAGAATCTTTCTCCTGTTCTGGCAGGGTAATTGTTGCAAACCGGAACAGATGGTGATTAAAAATACTTCGCTGAGCCGTTTGAATCTGATTTCTGCTATAGACATCGCCGCGCCGGATATCGGTCTGGCGAATGAGTGTGCGCTCCGAAACAGACAGGTCGCCCTCGATCTCAAAATCAATAAAATAGGTTTTTGAATTGGGAGTCAGAACAATTTGAACATCAGCACGATTGGCTTCCTGGTTAATTTCTGTGCGGACGTCCACTTCCGGCCAGGCATAGCCAAGATTTTCCAGCGTTTGCAAAAACCGGCCTTCCACATCTGCTTCTCTGATCAGCTCATAGCGGCGGCCTTCCCTGAACTCATGCCGCTCCACTGCCCGGATAAAATCCCGTGCTTCGCGAATTTCGCTTTTTGTCGTTTCATCGGCTTCAATCACCACTTCGGAGGATGCAATCCGAATGGGATTTCCTTCCCTGATTCGGAATATCACATCTTTTCGCCACTCTTTATCCCGGTCGTTTACTTCAAAGGAAACCTCTACATTATGAAATCCCCGCCGCTGATAGTATCGCTCCAACCGGATTTGATCCCGCCGAAGTTCGGTTTCGGAAAAAGGGTGGTTGCTCAGGCTCCGGAACAATCTTCGGATAAAGGGCGCGCTGGTTGTGGCAATCACTTGCTCGAGCACCATGCCACGGTAGGTTTCGTTTCCTTCAAAAGAAAGCTTCCACACAACTTCATCTCGTTCAGTATCATCGAATGCGTAAGCTCCGGCTGCAAATCCCGGAAAGAGCAGGAAAAAGAGCGCAAAGACTTTCTTGTTAAATATTTTTTTTTGTGATTTTCTGAACAAAGGGACGGTCTGAATTAAATGATTCTCAAAGATACGGATAATACTATATTTGTTTGAACAGGCCGTTTTCTTTTGTGTGGATGATTGTTTTTTAAATTTAATAAGGCATTGAAGTGCTCCCAAACACTTGCCGATTCAAAGAAACTTTTTCTGTAGATATAAATAATTGTTAATAATTAAATTAAAAACGAATTTGAATCGGCAGTTATTACTACTAAATCTTGTATGATTTCTTACGTGTACAATCAGAGAAATTTCAACAACTTACGTAAATTACTGCCTGATTTTTGTCTTCATTATCTCTGTTTGATTCAAAAATTTTATCAGCTTCATTTAAAAAAACATATTGTCAATGCAATTTCTTTTCCAGAGTTTATCAATAAGTTAGAAAGCATAATTTCAGTTCATCAAAACTTTACAGGAAGCAGTTATTATGAATCATTTCAAACTCATAAAAAATATTTATTAATGGTTTCTGAATTTCCAAAATTTTCACTCACGTTTTTGGCTTCACTGTTGCTTTTCATGGCATCATGCAGCAGCCCTGCCATTGATGATTTCAGTGATGTACAGTTTGAGCTGACAAACCATCACGGTGAAACGGTTATTTTCCCTGATGACTTTGAAGGTTCTCCGCTTGTGATGGGATTTATTTACACTCATTGCCCGGACATCTGCTCATTCATTACTTCGAATATAAAAAAAGTTTACGAGGAGACAGACAGCCCCGGCGATACCCGTTTTGTGCTCGTAACGTTTGATCCGGAAAGAGATACCCCGGAAGTGCTTAGAAATTATGCCAGTGCGTTTGATATGGACCGCGAACCATTCCAGTTTTTAACCGGAAGCAGCGAAACGATTCAGGAATTTATGCAAAGGGTTAGCGTTCGAACACAGGAATCCTATTCGCGGGAATTGGAAGGCGGTGATCGGATGTATTTTATTAACCACTCCGATAAAATTCTACTAATTGATCAGCGCTCAAGGCTTATCTTTGACTACGGCGGCAGTATGACTCCCGTTGATATTATTATTGAAGATCTTGAAAAATTATGAATAAATATATTATAGCGACACTATTTGCCGGCCTTTTTATCATTACATCGTGCAGCAGTGAAGAAACGGCCTCTGAACATGAATTTATTTTGCCGGATGAAGGAATTGAAATTGCAGAAGCCTGGGCTCGTCCCGGACGTGAAAATGGTGTTTCTGCCGTTTACATGCATGTACTGAACGGATCAGCTGATACCGACACGCTTGTTTCACTCTCTTCTCCGTCGGCCGGACTTGTAGAGCTCCACGAAACCTTTGACCGTGGTGAAGGCATGATGGGGATGCGTGAATCTGAGGAGCCTTATTTCCCCGGAAAAAGTGTGGTTACCATGAGGCCTGGCGGACTTCACGTAATGTTGATGCAGCTAAACGAGGTCCTGACTGAAGGTGCAGAGGTAGAGCTGAACCTCGTATTTTCGCATGCAGGTGAAATTACCGTCACTGCGCCTGTGAGGTCGCAAGATTAAATAACCTGAGTTCCCCCAGGGATACCTTGCGGGGCGACATAAGAAATTGGCAAATAAATCTTAGGCTATGCAATTTGGGCGTGAAGCTGCAAATACAACAACTATTTATTCATGCCGGGCCCTGATCTCCAGAAAGTGACAGGGTGGCATCTCCTGCCTAAATCCGTCATTCCTGACTTGATCAGCTCATTTTGAAATACTCACGTTAAATTGATCTTTTCCCGGCTCAACTTTAATTCATTTCCAGATCGGCTTTTTCAGCGCTGAATCCCACTTCGCTCTCTTTCTCTTCACCAAGCGCTTTTTCCATTTCGGTTCGAAGTTTCTGTACTGAGAGTCCGCTTGAAAGAGCTCCTTTTTTGGCGATTGAAATCCGGCCCGTTTCTTCGGAGACTACCACTACAAACACATTGTTGGTTTCGCTGATACCCACTGCTGCACGGTGTCTTGTACCGAAAACTGAAGAGATATTGGGATTTTGCGAAATAGGCAGATAGCAGCTTGCCGCAACAATCCGGTTATTTCTGATAATAACTGCACCATCGTGAAGAGGTGTATCTTTCTGAAAGATGGTTTGCAGTAACTGGGCATTTACTCTCGCATCCAAACGAACTCCAACATCCACCAAGTCCTGAAGTGAAGAGGTTCGCGCAAAAACAATCAATGCACCGGTTTTGGTTTGAGCCATATTCCGCACCGCATCAATCACATCCGATATCATATCATCGGAGCCGGTTCGGCCAATAAACCTGTCGAAAGAGGTATTCTGGCCCAGGTTGTAAAGCAGTTTCCGGATTTCCGGCTGAAAGATTATAAACACTGCCAGAACACCAACATCCAGTACACTTCGGAGCATAAAGTTCAGAGTAGTGAACCCGAGAAAACTCACTCCGGCATTCAGTACAATAATAAATAACAGACCAAGTGCAGCATGAATGGCAAATGTTCCGCGGATCCATTTATACAGATAGAACAAGATCAGCGCTATTACCAGCGTCTCCAGGAGATCTTTAATTCCAAATTCTATGAATCCTATGGGTATCATACAGTTAAATCAGTAGCGTGTGAATGATGGCTGTTACTTCGTTTTAAGGGCCGGCTCTTGCCGTCAAATATAAGTATCCTGTCTTGTAATGATCATACTCAGATAAAAAATAACGATAAAAAATTACAATGCCCTGTTTCAGTTCTGCCTTCCGGTTACTGCTTCAAAAATTCTTACTGAATCAACAGCTTCCTGCACATCATGGACCCGCAAAATTTTTGCGCCTTGCAATAAACTGTGGTATTGAACAGCGATTGTTCCTGCCAATCTGTCTTCTGCCGGACGGTTATCAAGCAGCTGCCCGATCATCGATTTTCGGGAGGCACCCACCAGAACCGGCATACCCAACAGGCTGAATTTTCTGAGTCCGATGATGATCTGAAGATTGTGTTCCAGGGTTTTCCCAAAACCAATTCCGGGATCAAGAATCACTGAATCAACACCGGCCTTGTTCAGTTTTGAAATTCCATTTTTAAAAAATTGAGTGATTTCTTCCATCACATCATCGTAAACCGGATTGATCTGCATGGTTTTCGGGTTGCCCTTCGAATGCATCAAAATGTACCCGGCCTTGTATTTAGAACATAAATCGGCGAGCCGGGGTTCTTTTTGCAATCCGCTGACGTCATTCACAACGTGAACACCCGCTTTCAGCGCCTCTTCAGCCACTTGATATTTTGTAGTATCGATCGAAAAAATAGTTTCTTTAAACTTTTTGCAGGCAATTTCCAGTACCGGCAGCACCCTGTCCATCTCTTGCTGTTCCGTAACCGGGTCCGAACCCGGCCTTGTCGATTCTCCGCCGACATCAATGATCTCTGCTCCCTCCATAATCATCTGTTCAATACGGTTAACTGCCTTCCTGGTTGACAGAAATTTACCACCGTCAGAAAATGAGTCCGGGGTGGCGTTCAAAATGCCCATTACAACCGGGCGTATTAGAGAAAGGTGTTGATCTCTAAGTGATAACTTCGTGGTAATGGATTCTCCCTCTTTCATTCTACGTATCAGAAACTGAATAACTGTTGTGAATTATGCTGATGTTTACAGAAAAGCGCTTTTTTGCATATATAGATTTTTATACACACGCATTTCTGCGCTTATAAACCCTGTGAACCGGGACTTGTGTTAGTCCCAGTCTTCTTTCAGGTGTTCCAGCTTATCTTCTTTATCTGCCCAATCATCAGCATCGGGAAGCTCATCCTGTGTTTCATTGATCACATAATCTTCCCACTGCTCTGCCAGCCGCTCATTCAGATCAATGTAGTGCTCCCATTTTTCGGGCACTTCATCATCCGGATAGATGGCCTCGACAGGACACTCGGGCACACACGCATCACAGTCGATGCACTCGAGCGGATCGATTACCAAAAAGTTCGGACCTTCCCGAAAAGCATCTACGGGACAGACAGCCGCACAATTTGTGTATTTACAATTAATACAGGGTTCAGTTACTATATATGCCATTATTTATCTGAGAATAATTACGATTTGCTGTTAAAAGTAAATAGTAAACAGTTGCCAATTGTATTTGAATTTGAGGTAAGATGCAAATGAAAGTACAGTAATCCTGCTCAAAAAATAATTTTTCCCGGAAAAATGTTCATAACCGACTCAGATTATAGGTTTACATGCCATTAAACCCGTCGAAAATTATGTAACCTGCCATGATTTCAGTTGCTCAGCAAGTGCAGCAGTTCATCGGCATTCCCGTCGTTTGGAGCAGGTTCAAGGTTTAAAATATTCGTCAAAAGTTCGTAAATATGAACAGACTCGAAGGGTGGTACAACCTCTCCCTGTTTAAAAACGGGGCCTTTGGCTGCAAAAAAGGTGTGCATTTCCGGTGCCATGTTATCAAATCCGTGGTTTCCTGCAATCACTCCCCGCTCTTCAAAAAACGGACGGGTGGTTATTGTATATCCAACATCGGCAATCATGATTATTTCGGGTATGCGGTAATGATCACTGAAGTGAAATCGCTCGGGAAGGTCTTCACGCAGATACACGCGGTAATGTTCTTCATTGGCTTTTAAAGCCTCATAAATTTCGATCGTTTTGTCTTCATCCGGTTTGATCATAGCCACGGGCGACCAATCTACCATATCCACATCTTCCAGATTGATGATCTCATTCAGAAAAATTACCTTATCGTCCGACAATTCAGCCATTCCGTGATCAGAAACAAGAACCATATTCAGATTCTCGCTCAAACCGATTTGATCTGTCTCATCAAGGATGTAACCGAGCAGCTCGTCCATCTCTTGTACAGCTTCGTCAACCTCGGGAGAGTTTGGCCCGTAAGAGTGGCCGCGGCTGTCCACAAAACTGAAATAGAGTGTTGCAAAATCAGCACGTACATCACCGGAGGGATCCAGCCAGGCCATCACACTGTCAATTCGTTCAACATTGGGTACCGAGCCATCATAATCAATCCAGCGGGTTGACTGTACTCCGTTTATGGATGCCTCCGAGCCCGGCCAGAAAAAGGTTGCGGCAGTTTTGCCCTGGTTTTCTGCTGTTATCCAGATTGGCTCGCCACCCCACCAGCGCTCATCATTGGGTGAATCGGCCGGCGGGCCGTAGCTGAATCGTTCTTCCAGTTCGTAATCGTAAAAGCTGTTAGAGATGATTCCGTGATTTTCAACATACAATCCCGTAGCGATGGACCAGTGTGTGGGAAAGGTTTTGGTTGGAAAAACGGGTATCAGATATTCGGCTTGTACTCCCTGTTCAATGAACCTGTCGAAATTCGGGGTTTCATTTCTGTCGATGTATTCGTTCATAAACCCATCGATGGAAATGAGGAGAACCGGGTTTGTTTCGTTTTGGTCATTATTTTCCGTTTTTGCAGCCTGATCACATCCCGAAATTAGAGCAAGAGAGGTGAAGAAACCAACAAACAGCAGGTATTTTAATGGTCTTGAAAACATAAAAGAATGGATATTTAAGAGCATTACCGGGTTAGTTTTATGGTAGTTTTATTACTCCATGCGAATACTTGATGATAAACATTGAACGATTCGATTAAAACGTTATAAATATAAAAGGCAGCGCAATGAGTTGAGCTGCCTTTTAAAAATAATTATTACCGGCTTTAGAATGAGTATCTCACTCCAAGCTGTGCTCTCCATCTCGAGTTTGTATTCGAAACTGAGAACTGGTCGAGATTGGTTGGCACCCTGTCTGGATCGAAACTAATTCGAGGTGTCCCCTCAATGGCGCCGTCAGCAGCACGTTCCCAATCGTAT
>SKYV01000062.1 GCA_007127745.1 Balneolaceae bacterium | reverse complement strand
TAGTAATCAATTTTTTCAAAATCATCGAAGACATTTACGGCAACATAATTGTAGGGTACGTCCGGCTCACCCACAAAAACGGAGTACAAACTCCATCCAAGTATGATGCCGTTATCCACTCGTGCCTGGTGAATTGGTTTCCAGAGTTCCTGTTCAACATGCAAATAGTCTGTGATCTGATCAGGCTGAGTTTTAAAATAATCCACTTTGAGGTAGAGCGGGTCGCTATCTGATTGACTGTAAAGAGGATTGAGGGTCAAAATGGTTATCAGGGCACTTAAAAAAATTGTTGTGATGATATGATGCATATGGGCTCCATTATTAAGTTTGGATCGTTAAATATTATGTTTTAATTGATTTAGCAATGTCAGCTGTAAGGTATTCAGTTCAGTTTGTTGAATGATTAAAAAATTCTTAACGCTTATTAATTTGCAATTTCGCTTCTACAGATTAAATTAATGGTTAAGAAGTATAACATCGACTTCAAATTAACCTAAAATTAAACCCGGAACATTATGACAAATACAGAAAATAAATATAGTGATCTTGCTCTATTACTGCTTCGAATTGGTGTTGGAATCATTTTTATTGTAGCAGGCTGGGGTAAACTTACAGGAATTGAAGGTACTATTGGGTTTTTTGATGGACTTGGCATACCCATGCCGGGAATTATGGCATGGATAGTTGCTATCGTGGAGTTTTTCGGTGGGATTATGGTGCTTTTGGGAGCCTATGCAAAAATTCCCTATTTGCTGTTGGCGATTATTATGGTAGTAGCGTTATTCACCACCAAGCTTGGCGGTGAGTTCAGTGCTGCACGGCTTGATCTGATGCTGCTATTTGCAAGTCTTGCTCTCTTTATGCTTGGCAGTGGGAGATATTCGGTAGACTACAAGCTGGATAACAGATAACCTATCTTATTCTAAATCTTAAATTTGTGAGCCGGCATTGAATTTGTCGGCTCTTTTTTTGTCTTATTGATGACGTATTTATCCGATAATGCCTTCAGGTTTTAAACTATTTCACTAGCCTGATACGTTACCTATCTGAATTGTTAAATTTGAATCATTTACAGGTAATCTTTCCTTTGAAATGAAATTGCGGGTGAACATTTGGTATCTGCCATTGATTCTGGCAGGTCTATTTTTGATATATCTGATTGGAGGGATACTCTACTTTAATGCTACTCCCATTAATATTCTGGTAACCGAACCCATTTATGCAGAATATTCAGTGGAGGATGAAGAATTTCGCAGGGAAACGGGACTGTTGCTGGGTACACGGTGGGCAGAGGGTAATCATATTGAGATACTGGATGAAGGAGATGAAATCTTCGAATCCATGCTCAATGCTATTCGCCAGGCCGAGCAAACCATCACAAAAGAAACCTATAATTTTTGGGGTGAAGAAATCGGCGATTCCTTTGCCGAGGAGCTTGCCAATGCTGCCCGGCGGGGTGTGAAAGTCAATTTTTTAATGGATTTTGTGGGCTCCAGGAAAGCTACTCGCGATCAGCTCAGAAAAATGGAAGAAGCCGGCGTTCAGGTTGTACGCTGGCGGCAGCCTTCGTGGTTTCAATTGTCGCGGTTCAACCATCGCACTCACCGAAAATTGCTCGTTATTGATGGCAAAACCGCATATACCGGTGGAGTGAACACCGCAGACGACTGGTACCTTGCCTATGCTCCCTATCGTTTTCGTGATTATCACTACAAAATTACCGGACCGATTGTCAACGACATTCAGAAAGCCTTTTCGGAAAACTGGGTTGCTGCAACCGGCCAGCTTCTCACGAATAACTATTTCTTCCCGGAGTTACAACAGACCGGCGAAATTTTGATGCAGGTAACCTCAAGCCATCCCCGGGAGGGACAAATGCTGATCCGGAAAATGTATCTTTACGCCATTTCTTCGGCACAGAAAAACATTCGGATCAATTCAGCCTACTTTTATCCGGATGCCGGATTTCTCGAAGCCCTGGTTGATGCTGCTGAAAGAGGGGTTCAGGTTCAAATCATTGTTCCGGGCGAGCATATCGACCAGGGTTACTTTCGGTATGCTTCCAAAAACCGCTGGTACGATCTGTTGGAAGCCGGTGTGGAGATTTTTGAATATCAACCCTCCATGTACCATGCAAAACTGCTGATTGTGGATGACAAGTTCGTCAGTCTGGGATCGGCCAATGTGGATAATCGCTCATTCCGGATTAATGACGAAACCAATGTAAATATTCTGAGTCGTGATTTTGCCGAAAAGCGGATCGAATATTTTGAAGATGACCTTCGCCAATCCGAATTATATACACTCGAAAAACTTCAGGAGAGGCGATCGTGGGAAAAATTTGTTGGATGGATGGCACGGATTTTAGGTCCGCATTTGTAAACGTTTCAGTTTTTTGTCTGTATGACGGTGCAAGTGGTATTTTTTATCTATTCTATCCAAAAGTTTCAGGGAGGTATTTTTAAAAAATTCTGTACTTTTTAAACTCATCTTTAAAATTGGCGGCTAACTTTTTTAATCATCATTTCTAATGGCTCATCAAAAACAAAAAATCTCACACCATTTCATCCTTTCCTGTTTATTCATTGCTGCTTTTTTATATGGCTGCCAGGCTGACTCAGCTCAAATTGATGGAGAATTACAGGATGCCGTTTCTACTGAAATTGAGGAAGAACTGAATCGAAAAATTGATGCCTGGTATCCCCGTGTGATTGATACAGAACACGGCGGTTTTCTGAGTAATTTTTCTCACGACTGGAAGCCGGCAGAATCGCAGGAAAAGATGATTGTATCGCAGGCTCGCCATTTGTGGTCGCTTTCAAAAGTTGCTGAAAAGTATCCTGATGACCCCGAATATGCTTCGTATGCCACACACGGATTTAACTTTTTGAAAGATAGAATGTGGGATGATGATTACGGAGGATTTTTCCAGTTGGTAACTCGCGAAGGAGAACCGTTGCCCGGCGATAATGGTGAGCTGCAAAAAACACTTTACGGAAATGCTTTTGCGCTCTACGGCCTTAGCGCGTATTACCGCTATTCGGGTGATGATGAGGTGCTCGAACTTGCGCAAAATCTGTTTGACTGGCTGGATGAACACTCACACGATCCGGTTTACGGAGGCTATTTTCAGCCCCTGGCCAGAGACGGAACTCCGGACAGATCGGGATTTCCAAAGGATTACAACAGCGGCATCCATATTCTGGAAGCACTGACCGAATT
Organism: Balneolaceae bacterium; assembly: GCA_007127745.1. Taxonomy (GTDB): domain Bacteria; phylum Bacteroidota; class Rhodothermia; order Balneolales; family Balneolaceae; genus Rhodohalobacter. The sequence goes on along the minus strand of SKYV01000062.1, from coordinate 45,932 downwards.
TTATGATGCCTGGCCCGATGAGAGGGTGCGAAACCGGTTGGAAGAGATGTTCTACATCGTACGCGACACCATGGTGACAGATCAGGGATATTTAAAACTCTTTTTCGCTGAGGATTGGACGCACCTTTCATACCGTGATTCAACGGAAAGTGCACTGATGGAAAATCTTTATTACGATCACGTTACACCCGGCCACGATATCGAAACGGCTTACCTTCTGATTGAGGCAGCTCATGCTCTCGGGATGGAAGATGATGAGGTCACTCACCGGATTGCCAAAAAATTAACCGACCATACCCTGCAATCCGGCTGGGATGTGGAAGTCGGCGGATTTCTTCAGACGGGCTACTATTTTCACGGAGATGATGAGCTGACCATCCTGGATGATCAGAAAAACTGGTGGGCGCAGGCGGAAGGATTCAATACCCTGGCGATTATGGCTGATCTTTACCCGGACGATCCGATGAATTATGATGAAAAGTTTGTGAAACAGTGGGAGTATATCAAAACCTATGTATCCGACCCTGAACATGGAGGCTGGTACAACAACGGCCTGGATCATTCGCCGGACAGTAAAACCTCACGGAAAAGCCACATCTGGAAAGGAAATTATCATACGTTGCGTGCACTGTTGGAAGTGCTGAACCGGTTGGAATCATGATGGGGCTAACACTCATTAATCAGGATTCGAAATGTTTTCGCTCCTCTTCAAAATCTTCATTTGAGATGAGCCCTTGTTGCCATAATCCAGTAAGGTAATCCAGTTTATCTTTGGTAAGGTTTTCGTTGGTGGGTTTTTTCTGACGGGATTCCTTTAACTTTTGAAGACGGATTCGCTCCGATTCAGCAGCCTTCATGATAAGGTTAGCCAGATTTTGAGGGTTCTCCATACCCGGCATTTCTACTGTTCTGGAGCCGGTTTGAAGAGATAGCGTCCCGATGCCAAACTTTTTGTCAATCCACCGCTTGTGCACGTCGATATGGTTGATATTTACCAGGTCGATGGTTTGAGAGTAAGTGCTGTTCGTCACGGTGATGGTTTGATCGGTGATTTTACAAGTAATGGATGTAATCTCCCGCCGCTTTTTGATGATGAGATAAATGCCCAGTCCAAGTACCGGAGTCAACAAAATCCCGGCAACATACCACCAGAAATGGTGTTTTGAATTCGGGTTTAGATAGATCTTTTTTCCTGCCATAATATTTAATTTAATTTGAAAATATAACGATTCATCGGATGATGCCATTCGTGTTTAGCGAAAAAAGTACCTTACTCTGGGGTAAGCATCTTCAATCCCTATCCTGGCGCAAGCGTCCGCTTGTGCCTATATAAAATCCAAATTTGAACATTGCGAAATCACATCTGCCCACCTGTGTCTTTGGCATTTGTACTGAAATTGCATCTATTACGAAAATATGGTACAAACGGATGCTTGTGCCAGAGCTTTGGAGCACAAACGAGACGTTTGCGATATTAGTGGTCAGGATATGGCAGCTCAGCTATTGCAGGCCTAAAAACCATCAAACACCAAAAAAAGACCACCCCACCTGAGTCTTAGTTGTTCTGAAAAACCTATAAACATCACAAAAAAGATCACCTGATCCGAAAGTGAAAAACTTCACAAATATTTCATAAAAAAATCTTTCATTTTGCGTATCTTTTTCCACCTGAAAATGATTTGAATTAAGCCAATTCTCGCATTGAAACTCTGGAAATACATTGTTGCAATATGGATGACCGTGGTAATAACCGCCGGTTTTCTGATCCGAATTCCTGATATTGCTATTCTCGAACAGTCTGCCCGAAATCTGTTTCTTCATGTGCCCATGTGGTTTACTATGATGGTGGCTTTCGTAATGGCATTTTATTACAGCATTCGTTATTTGAACGATGAGCATCTCGACTGGGATATCAAAGCCGAGACTGCAACGGCTGTGGGGCTGCTTTTTGGACTCTGCGGACTGTTTACAGGCGCGCTCTGGGCACGGTTCACATGGGGTACATGGTGGACATTTTCCGAACCCAGAATGAACCTCTCCGCTCTCGCCATGCTTATTTTTGTGGCTTATTTTATTTTGAGATCGGCTTTTAATGATCGTGAGAAAAGAGCGAAAATATCTGCGATTTATAATATCTTTGGAGTGACGACCATCCCTTTTTTGTTATACATCATTCCGCGTCAGTTGCCAAGCCTGCACCCCGGTGCAGAAGGCAATCCCGCTTTTAGTGATATGACCGCACCGGAACTGAGGTTGATTTTCTATCCGGCGGTTATCGGATTTATTGGACTGGCAATTTGGTTAATGGACATCGTAAAGCGTTACAAGCAGTTGCAATTAAAAACCTCCGGTTCATAATGAGTTTAAATTTCATGCAAGAATCTACTTCAAGCGCCGTTGATACTCTCACGCAAAGCTATTCCGGTAAATGGGAAGGCACTGAGGCGATCGAGCAGTCATCAGCGTTTATTCAGATGATGGCATCCAACGACTTGATATTTGTGGTGTTGGGGGTGAGCCTGATCATTTGGTTTGTTTTGCTTTTTTATCTCATAAAAGTTGACCGAAACGTTTCAAAACTCGAAGAATCCATCAAAGAAAAAAAAGATGAAGCCTAAACTGATTATTGGTGTTCTTGCAATCGTCGGATTTACGTCCCTTTTGATGTACAATTTTGGCAACAGCATCAGCACGTATGTAAATTTTGAAGAAGCTGAAAACCGTTCAACTTCTCATGTTATTGGGAATTGGGATAATTCTCAGGAATATGGATTTTCGCGAGATACCATGCAGTTTTCTTTTCATATGAAAGATGAAGACGGCAATGTGCGCAGGGTTGTCTACCCGCGGCCCAAACCCAATAATTTTGAGCAGGCTACCCAGCTTGTAGTCATCGGTGAGATGCGAAACAATATATTTCATGCCGATGAAATGCTGATGAAATGCCCGTCCAAATACAATGAGAACCCCGAATTTGAACTTGCAACCGGCGGGGAAAGCTAACCTGATATGATCGCAAAAATTGGTCACTTGCTTCTCAGTGGCGCTTTTGTTGCTTCAATAGCTGCTCTGATTTTGTATGCCATAGCAGCCGTTAAAGAGGATAAAACCATTGAGAAAATTTCGAACTGGCTTTGGGGAATTAAAGGTGTTTTTCTTTGCATCTCATCTGTTGCTCTGATCTATCTGATCATGACACATCAGTTCCAGTACTATTATGTTTGGAACTACACCAGTCTTGATCTCGAAACCCAGTATTTGATTTCTGCATTTTACGGCGGACAGGAGGGGAGCTTTATGCTCTGGATCTTTTGTGGTTTTATCGTAGGGCTCGGTTTGATTAAATGGACCCGAAAACCCTACCGTGCTCCGGTTATGTTTGTGATGACACTCACTCAGATGTTTCTGCTTTCGATGGTTGTAGGGTGGGATCTGAATTTTACCCAGATCGGGGCTACCCCATTCAGAACGATTGCCCAGGAGATGCCGAATGCACCGTTTATTCTGGCCAACCCGGATTTTGTTCCATCTGATGGCTCCGGTTTGAATGATCTGTTAAAAAGCCCCTGGATGATGATTCATCCGCCTGTCATTTTTATCGGGTTTGCGATGATGACTGTGCCCTTTGCTTTTGCTATTGCCTCACTCTGGACCAAAACCTATCACGAATGGATTCGGCCCGCACTGCCGTGGACGCTGGCAGCCAACCTTTCGCTATTAACAGCTATTTTTCTTGGTGGCTATTGGGCGTATGAAACCCTGTCATTCGGAGGATACTGGGCATGGGATCCGGTTGAGAACGCATCATTGGTGCCCTGGCTTTTGGGAACGGCAGGTATCCACGCGATGATTATTCAGCGAAAAAGCAGCCGGGCACACAAGGCCTCACTCTTTTTTGCCATTATGGCCTATGTTACCATCATCTATCAAACCTTTTTAACCCGTTCTGGTGTTTTAGCTGATCAGTCAGTGCACAGTTTTGTGGATCTCGGGCTGTACGGGCAATTACTGGCTTTTATTGTTGTTATGCTTGTTGTGGGTGTTGGTTTTTACCTGTATAGGTACAGAGAACTGCCAAGCCCACAGGAAGAGTCGAAATTCCTGAGCCGTGAGTTTATGACGTTTACAGGCTCCATGCTGCTCTTTATTCTCGGATTTGTCATCATTTTGGGAACCAGCTCGCCCATTCTTGGAAAATTATTCGTGGCCAATCCCACCCCGCCCGATATTCAATTTTATAACGACTGGAGCATGCCAATCGCCATCATTATGGCAATTGCCACTGTTTTTGGGCAGTATCTTTTTTGGCAAAAACATAATTGGGAATCTCTGGCCGGTGTCTTGATTCTTCCACTGTTGATAACGTCTGTTGCAACGGTGCTCTCCATTGTTTTGGGGGATGTACGTAACCTCTATTACATGGTATTCATTTTTGCGGCCTGGTTTACCGTCATCGGAAATGCATCGGTCATGCTCCACTTGCTTCGAAAAAATCCCAAACTGGTGGGGGGTACGGTAACTCATATCGGTTTCGGAGCATTATTGTTAGGTATTATTGCGTCTTCGGTCTATACGGAGCCGCTGCTCGACCAGCGCACTGCTAATTATAACCAGCGTGTGCTTGCCGGTGATGTTTTTGATGATGAGGGCTTCCCCGTAACGCAGCAGATAGAGATGTTTGAGCTTGAGATTAACCGGCCCAAACTGATCAACAATAAATATATGGTAACTTACGAAGGTTTTGATGTGAGCGACTCTCCCCGGCCGGGGCAGCAAACCTACAGGCTGCGCTTCGAACCTGTTGACGGGGGTTCAACATTTTATATGGATCCTGTTGTGTATCCCATGCTCACTTCATCGAGTGCGGATAATATTGAATGGTCGGTTGACCCACATGTACGAACAGGTTGGCTGAGTGATATTTACCTGTATGTAGCAGGCAGCCAGTATGTGGAACAGCGAAATGAGGAGCTTGAACGCCAGAATCGCCGGGATCCCATGATGCCTGTTGGGGAAGAAAATGGTGAATCAACAGATGTACAAAACATCGAAATTCATATAGGTGAAACCATTTCTGCCGGTCCCTTCAATTTTACTTTCCGGGAGTTTGTTCCTGCCGCCGAAGAAGTTCTGCCTGAAAATACACAGATAGGAATTCGTGCATTAATCCGGGTTGAGCATGAACCAAGCGGCAACGCTTACGATGTAGAACCACTGTTTGCCGTTTATAATGAGGACGGCCGGAGTTACACCTACTCACCACCACTGGAGATAGAAAGCTGGGGAATGAATGTGATGTTCAGCCGGGTGCACCCTGAGTCAGATTCTATTGAGTTAACCGTACACGGGCTGGACGAAAACTTTGAAGAAGACTGGATTCTCGTGGTGGCAGAGAAAAAACCGTTTGTTTCTGTGGTCTGGCTGGGCACATTTCTTTTAATGGCCGGATTCAGTATCTCAATTCTCAGACATTGGAAACGCGAAAAAGACACGCAAAAAAGAAGTTCGGCCAAAAGTTGAGGAATCAATTTTTTAAGATTGAATTCATAAACCGGAATATCTGTTTACTTTATCAATAACTCATTGCAGGACATAGTTGTGAACATATCCGTATTTCAATTGAACTGTTTTTATTGATGTTTGCTTGTAGTTTTATTTCGGAAATTTAGTCCGAAATTATTTCTGTTGTGATCGTGAAATTCAAAAATTCGATATAAAAACTTCAGGAATAATTATTTTAATGTTTAATTACGGATATATCTGCGTTTTGCATAAATTAGGCATCCATAATTAAAATCATTCAGAAATAACCGTTATGAAACAAATTATATCAACTTTTATATCCATCTTTCTTTTGATAACAGCAATTGGCTGTGCTGCAGAAGAACCTGCAGAACGTACAGAAGCTGAAACCACTGATACCTGGGAAACCAAAGAACTAAGAACCCAATACGAGGAAATCAGCCTGACAAGAGTGGCAGGTGATTTGGAACGTCCCTGGTCGGTTGCATTTCTGCCGGATGGCCGCAAGCTGATTACGGAACGCCCGGGCCGTTTGAATGTAGTTGAAAACGGGAATGTTACTGTGGTAAACGGAACTCCCGAAGTAACAGCCCGCGGACAGGGTGGCATGATGGAAGTTTCAGTTCATCCAGAATATGAGGGGAATGGCTGGATTTATCTCACCTATTCCAAGGGAAATGACGATGGAGAAACCGCTGTAGCTCTTGTTAGAGGGCAACTGGAAGGGACTGATTTTGTAAATCAGGAAGAAATTTTTCTACAAAACAGATACTCCTCGCCCGGACGCCATTACGGTTCAAAACTTGCCTGGGATAGCAACGGATACCTGTACATGAGCATTGGCGATCGCGGAGCTAATCCTCCAAGAGCACAGGATTTAAGTGACCACGCCGGAACTCTTCTGAGGATGTATGATGACGGTTCAGTTCCTGATGACAACCCATTTGTAAACGATCCGGATGTTGCTGATGAAATTTACTCCTACGGCCACCGCAATATTCAGGGGCTTGTTATTGATCCGGAAACGGATGAAATCTGGGCAACTGAACACGGCCCCAGAGGTGGCGATGAGCTAAACTATGTTGAACCCGGAAATAACTACGGCTGGCCCCGTGCAAGCCTCGGCCGCGATTACGGAGATGAACATGAATTTCATGCCGGAACGGAAGCACGACATATTGAAGGAATGATCGATCCGGTTTATGAATTTCTGCCAACACATGCTCCATCAGGACTGGCACTGGTAACATCCGATAATTTCCCCAACTGGAAAGGCAATCTACTTGCGGGGGGATTAGCTTCAGAGAGAATCAGAAGATTATATATCGAGGTGTATGATGGTGAACACACGGTGATTCATGATGAAGAGCTGCTGCTCGGTGAGGTTGGGCGAATCCGCGATGTGCGGGAAGGCCCGGACGGAAATATTTATGTTCTGACCGATGAAGATCCCGGCGGACTTTATGTGGTTGAACCGATCAACGACTAAAACAGTTTGAGTCAAGTTAAAAGCCACCTTGAAATGTCGGGGTGGCTTTTATTTTATTCAGACGTATTGAAAAGTCAGTATGTTGTTGTATATGCATCACGTATTGATATACTTCCCGAAATAGTGTGTGGAAGAGTAGAATAAAAAAAGTCTTTTTGTGCAGGTTTCGCAGCGTCTAAACCAACATAAACCCAAATCACAAGAAGACTATGATTATTTCTAAAGTAATACTGAGAGATTTAATTACCAGCCATCTCAAAAATCTTGTTCGTGGTTCTCCAGTTGCGGATGGTCATTTGCTGGTACACGGGTTTGCCCGGCAATTTGTTCAGCATGCTTTTGGTGAGGTATTCTGCGATTCTGCGATAATAGATCACACCCGGGCCTTCCCATGCAAGGTCCACATTATCTCTGACCGGAATCTCATCAATAGCTTTTGGTGCAGTTAACGGAGGTTTCAGGTAAAGAACATCATATTTGAAATTTTCCGGATCTTCTCCAAAACCCGAAGGTGCATCAGAAATGATGCTTTCGAATTCTTTGAAACGAATCAGAACCACCGGGTTGTGATAGTCGAACGTGCTGCGAAGGGTTGATTGTATTTTATTCAGAAGTGTACCCTTGTTGTCTTTATCAGACTGAAAAATCACATTGCCGCTCTGGATATAAGTTTGCACATTGCCGAATCCCTCACTTGTCAGACAATCCCTCAGGTCTGCCATTTTGATAATATTTTTGCCACCCACATTAATTCCCCGAAGAAGTGCGATGTATGTAAGCATGTAAATGGATTTTGGTTAGTAATAAGTTGTTATTATATATAGAAATATACCGGCAATAACATAATAAATTTAGATACGAACTTCCTCAGTTTCTGTTACAATTTAATTGGTTCGGAAGCCTGCATTGTTAACTTAAAGTTAGAGAAACAGACTAACCGAGAAACTGCAAAATGTGGAAAGTTGGGCAGACAATTTTTCCAGAAGGTTTTTAGTCAGTAGGACATTTATCGGTTCTTCTGTTCTTGAGTTTTTTTCATTGAATTGTTTCAAGGTGCTCTTCCAGCCTGTCCCAGGTTTCGGTGAAACCTTCAATCATTCCCATCTCAACCAGTTTGTCGACTTCCTCTTTCGATCCGACTTTCGACACTACCTTTATTTCTGTTTTATCATCGACGGATATAAATGTGATAATCGTATCGAAAGAGGGCATGTCCGTGTTGATGTTTCCATCCTTGTCCGAAAAGTAGTCGTTATAGATGATTTTTTCGGGTTCAGAAATCTCTTTGTATTTGGCAACTCCCCACGATTCATCATCGGCATTTGGTCCTTTCATACAGTAATGCCATGTTCCGCCGGGACGAAAATCCATCTCGCAATAGCTGAGTGGCCAGGTTCGCGGACCCCACCAGTTCATCAGGTGCTCGCAGGTGGTGTAGGTTTCAAATACCAGTTCACGCGGAGCGTCAAAAGTTCGGCTGAATATGATTTCACTGTCTGTTGTTTCTACGATTTGATTCTTCATTTTTTCCATCGGTTTTATGGTTTTGATTAAAGTTGATTCAGATAAGCATGAAGCCGGTCCCAGATTTCGGTTAACCCTTCAATCGCTCCCATCTCGAGCATCTTGTTCAGGTCTTTCTCGGTTGGATATTCCCATCGGTTCACAATCGTTGTTTTCCCGTTCTCTTCGGTAAATTCAAGAGTAATCAGGCTGGAGGGAAGTTCGCTGCTGATATTACCCTGTTCATCCAGAAAGTGATCTTTGTATACAATCTTTTCCGGTTTGCTGATCTCCTTGTAAATTGCCAGGCCACAGGCATCCTCATTCGGCATTTTAAAACAGTAGCTCCAGCGTCCGCCTACACGGAAATCCATTTCGCATTTGGATAGCTGCCATTCTTTACCACCATACCAGTTCGTAAGATGTTTGCATTCGGAATGAACCTCAAATACCAGATCCCTGGGAGCGTCAAATGTAGATTTGACAATCATCACATTTTCCTTCTGTTCAGTTGAAATCTTATTCATCGTTTTTCTCTTTTGTTTGAAGTTGCTGAAGATATTCTTCCAATCGCTCAAAACTTTCTTCCCAGAATTTTCGGTATTCCGATATCCACTCATCAATATCTTTTAACGGTTCGGGCTGAAGGCGGCAGGGACGGTACTGGGCCTCACGGCTGCGTTCAATCAGCTTGGCCTTTTCCAACACCTTCAAGTGTTTGGTGATGGCTGGCATGGTCATATCAAACGGCTCGGCGAGGTCAGAGACTGTTTTCTGGCCGGTGGTAAGACTGGCGAGAATGGCCCGGCGTGTGGGATCTGCAAGGGCATGAAAGGTATAACTAAGTGGATCTGAAGGCATATTCTATTAATTTACTATATGGTTAATTAACCGACAGGATAAATATAATTGCCAATTTTAAATTCTCAAAATCTGAGTTCAACAAATAAGTGCAAAACGAAAACGTAACCTTGAGTACGCTTTTCTTAGATCACTGTTTTCTCTTCCAATCCGTATGGTAGAATTGTCCCCGTGGTTTATCAATGCGTTCGTAGGAGTGAGCGCCGAAAAAGTCACGCTGCGCCTGGATCAAATTGGCGGGCAGGCGTTCGGACCGGAGGGAATCGTACAGACCCAGGGCCGCCATTATATTGGGCACCGGTATGCCGTGCTGAACGGCTAAACCGGTGATTTTCCTCCACCCATATTGAAGGTTTTGCAGTTTTGAAGAAAAATCGTCCGAAAGAAACAGATGCTCCAGGTTTGGGTTATTCCGGTAAGCAGAGGCGATTACTTTTAGTAATTCAGACCGGATAATACAGCCACCCTGCCAGATCCTGGCAACAGATTTTGCATCAATATTCCAGCCAAACTCATCGCCGGCTGCTTTGATGAGGTGAAAACCTTCGGCGTACGAAACCATGCGAGACGCGAGAAGGGCATCGGCCAGAACAGTCAGGATTTCATCCCGGCCGCCGGGAATTTCTGGAGTTGGGCCATCCAGTTTATTGGATAATTGTTTTCTCAGATCGATGAGTGAAGAAGCAAACCGAGCAAAAACAGCTTGAGTAATTCCCGGCAGCGGAACGCCAAGTTCGAGGGCAGTTACGCCTGTCCATTTTCCAGTTCCTTTTTGTCCGGCACTGTCCAGCATTTTTTCAACAAGTGGAAGACCGTCATCATCGGTTACTGTTAAAATTTCAGCGGTGATTTCAATCAAGTAGCTGCTCAATTCTGTGTTGCTCCATGCTGAAAATTGTTCACCAATCTCGGCGGTACTCATTTTCAGTCCGTTTTTCATGAAATAATACACTTCAGCAATGAGCTGCATATCGGCGTATTCAATTCCGTTGTGAACCATTTTCACGAAATGTCCGGCACCACCTTCTCCCATCCATGCACAGCAGGGCGAGCCATCGAATGCCCTGGCCGAAACCGCTTCAAGAATGGATTTACTGCTGCCCCAGGCAGATTCATTTCCGCCGGGCATCAGGGAAGGCCCATATCGTGCACCTTCTTCGCCTCCGGAAACGCCCATTCCCACAAACAGAATCCCTTTTGAAGAGAGGCTTTCAACCCGCCGGTTTGTGTCATGAAAATTTGAGTTGCCGCCGTCGATGATGATGTCTCCTTTCTGCAAAAACGGAAGCAGTTCATCGATCACCAAATCCACCGGTTTGCCCGCCTTCACCATGATCAAAATTTTTCGGGGTGTTTCAAGAGATTTAACAAAAGACTCAGCCGATCCGGCCCCCTGAAAGTTTTTACCGGAGCCTTCATCATTCAAAAAATCTTCAACAATGCATTCCTCACCGGAAACTTGCCGATTGTAAACCGATACCCGGATTCCTTTCTCTTCAAGGTTCAGGGCAAGGTTTCGCCCCATCACACCGAGGCCGTAAACACCAATTTTGCTTGCACTCATAAAATTTTCAAGTCATTGTATTTTTATTTCATGCCATAGCTACCGAAACGGGGAGAAATAAGCAAGTTTGATCCCGGAATTTTTTTCATTCAGTCCGGAATTTGCATGGCGCAAACGTCCCGTTTGTACCATTGGAGCCTGATATTATTGTGACTCTTGAAATATCGAAAAGGTATTCGCAAAAAGTTTAAAGAATGCCACGGAGACTGAATCCACACAGCGGATTGACTGCCTGAGTTTTGGGGCTCCTGAATATATTCTGATCCACCAATAAACCCTGAAGGTTAACCGCAGTGGGCATAAAGTGGCGCGCGCGGTTTCATTAACGGTATTTTTGCCGGGAATTAAGGGTCAGTTGCAACCTGGGTATAGAGCCTTACCTCAAAATCGAAGACTACCCGTTCTTCGCCGCCTGCACGGTTTACGGTGCCGGATACTGTGAATTCAACCACAGGTGCCGGTTTTTGCTGATAATAATTGACGAGGGTGGAAATTCCTTCGGATACCACAGAAATACCGGCAATGTCATCTGAAAAAATAGACCGTTCAGTGAAGAAGTCTTCAAATTTGAGGTTGGTAAAATTCACCAGCGGTTGGTTGTGACTTGTACCGGATTGCCTTGCAGTTAACTGGCCTGAAAACGAAGTTTCCGGAGAGCTGTCATAAATATTGCTTACACGCATGGTGATGTTGTAAAAACTGACATCCTCCACATCACCGTCAATATCATCAATGACACTTTGCAGATTCACTCTTTCGGTTTCAGAGTAGTTATTGTCACCAGTATCGATGGAGTAAACGAAGGTTGTTACGGCGTCAAGCATCACCAGATTGTCCCGGATCATATCATCGCAGGCTGCAGTAAACAGAAGCGTTGTCAGCAGGCCGAGCAGAAATTTTCTTTTATTATTCATGGCAGGAAAATTTTAAAATTTTTGTTAGTCAAAAATGTTGGCTGGAAAAATTGTTCAGATTCCAAATCCGATGGATGCACTGAGTACTGAAACATTTCCCAGGTTAAAATCTGTTCGAAGATGCACCACGCCAAGGTTCAAATTCAAGCCTGCGATGGCACGGATGTGATTGTCTGAGCTGAAACTGAGATCGACTTCGGAGTCTTCGTCCGCAGAAGCACCGGATAAAGTGTAGTTTACATTCATATTCGAATACTCGTATTGCACTCCGCCGTAGAGGGTTAGAATACTAAACTCTTTACTGGCCAGGCCGTTTATTGAAAAGAATTTAGTGTCGATGATTTCTCCCATTTTGAAAGTCTGGAAAAAGGCTCCTGCTGCAAGGTCAAGCGGCAGCTCACTAAAATATTGGTTTAAACCGTGACGCAACCCGAAGCCCAGCATGTCAATATCAGGCACATCCGAATCGCTTGAATAAGTGAAAAACCGGAAAATCAACTGCGTATTATAGAAATTTCCGATGGTTAGCTGAGGGGCAACGAGCGGAAAATAATCCATATCCAATTGACCATTCTGAAATTTGTAACTAAGTCCTTCAGGCCCCTGCACAACAGCACCCTGGTCCCCAAAAACGGTAGCCGTTCTAACCGTTTGCTGGGCAAATGGCTGAGGTGGCGTTGCATTGTACATTTCCTCGGCAGATCCGATCATGGTGGCCATGCCAATAGCATCAATTCGGATAGTAAATTTATTTTCAATATTGGCAGTACCCGAAAATCCGGAGTTCATATTGGCCGAAAAGCCATTTAAAAATGGCTGCATGTATCCCGATACATTGTCAGCAGAAAGCTGTTTGATGGCATCCTCAAGCTGATTTTGTGCATTGGCAGAATTGAAGAAAAAAATCATAAATGCTAAACACAGAGAGGTGCCCTTCAGAAAAGTAATGAGATTTTTCATATTTCAGGCTGAAGTTAATGGTTAATAGGTACCCTGAAAAAGCAGTTAAACAGTAGATTTACTGTAAATTAGATTTTCTATTTTAACCAAAAATGAATTTTTAAATAATTATTTATGCCTGAGCTTTATATCAAAGTTATAGATGGATTAATTGATCTTCTTTTAAGGTTGTTTAGCCGCTATTTTAGATTTGCAATGATACGGTCAGAAATTTTCTCCGGCGAATTGTAAATCGGTATAAACAGGGCATCTTCGGGCTCCTCGAGATCGGCAAATTGGGAGTCGAGTAGATCGGGGGGCATGTAGTGGCCGCTGCGCTCTTTTAACCTGTTCAAAATTAACTCTTTCGAACCTTTCAAATACACAAAAAGCACTTCATTGGGGCCGGAATTTGCTTTGAGCAGTTCCCGGTATTTTTTTTTCAATGCCGAACAGGCCAGAACCGCTCCCTTTTTTTTATTCCATTTTTTGATTTGTCTTGACAACTCTTCAAGCCAGGGGGCACGGTCGTCATCATTCAATGGAATTCCGGACTCCATTTTTTTTACATTTTCATCTGGATGAAAGTCATCGGCATCGAAAAAAGGCAGATTCAGTTTTTCGGCGAGTTTCAAACCGACAGTTGTTTTGCCGCAGCCTGAAACGCCCATTAAAATAATAACCATGCTGTTATACTTTTTCTTTTCAAAATCGTGGTGAGGCGTGAAGAATCAAAATCAGGAGATGAAAAATTTTGGTTTTATCACCAATAATTTGATAAACGATTGGTAACTTGGTCAAATGTTACAATTCAACGTAAGAGCAGCTAATTATCAAAATTTGATTGGAAATTTATATGAAAAACTATGGTGTTTTATTTCTGAGCATATTGTTTGTTATATCTTTTTCGGATGTAATGTATACTCAAACCGATCAAACCGAAAAAACTGATCAGGAAATTTTGGAAGAGTACGAGCGATGGTCGGCTATGAAGGATGACTGGGCAAACCTGGATAGATACCGGCAGGCAAACAAGGTTCTTGGTCCGCCGGCAGAGGATGAAAATCGGATTGTATTTATGGGCAATTCAATAACCGAAGGGTGGAGTGATCACTATCCGGAATTCTTTGAGGGTAAGCCGTATATCAACCGGGGAATCGGCGGACAAACAACACCTCAAATGCTTGTGCGGTTCAGGCAGGATGTGATACACCTTCAGCCCGATATAGTGGTGATTCTTGCCGGTACAAATGATATTGCAGGCAATACCGGCCCCGCAACACTTGATATGATTGCCGACAATCTTTTTTCGATGGCAGATCTTGCGGATGCTCACGGAATGAGGGTGATTCTCTCCTCAGTACTTCCGGTGTACGATTATCCTTGGCGCCCGGGTTTGGAACCGGCCCGGAAAATCATGGATCTGAACAGGATGATCCGCTCGTTTACCGAAGAAAAAGGATTTTACTATCTGGATTACTTTACCTCAACCGCTGACGAAAGAAATGGAATGAAAGAGCATCTTGCTTACGATGGGGTTCACCCCAACAGAGAGGGGTATATTTTGATGTCGAAACTGGCAGATGAAGCCATAAAAACTGTACTGGAAAGCCAACCTTAAAATCTGCAGATTTGTCTGGACTTGAGTGGATTCTCGCATATGTGATTCTGGGTGTTATCGTCGGTTTTTTAGCCGGACTTTTTGGCATCGGCGGAGGCGGAATTATGGTACCGGTGCTGACAACGTTTTTTGTGATTCAGGGCTTTCCGGCAGATCACATTGTACATTTGGCACTGGCTACATCCATGGCTGCTATAATATTTACATCTGTGGCAAGTTTACGGGCACATCATCAGCATGGTGGGGTTCTCTGGCCGGTGGTTTGGCGAATTACACCGGGTATTATTTTCGGAACCTTCAGCGTGGCATTTATTGCAGCGTACATTCCATCGCAGCCACTTGCCATATTTTTTGTTCTGTTTATGCTCTATGTGTCAATTAGAATGTTTTTGGATATTAAACCGAAGCCAAATCGTGAACTACCGGGGATTTTTGGTTTATCGGCAGCAGGCACAGGAATTGGCGGGGTTTCAGCATTAGTTGCGATCGGGGGCGGATCACTGACAGTACCGTTCCTAACCTGGTGTAATGTAAAAATTCAGAACGCTATCGGAACGTCGTCGGCTGTTGGTTTTCCGATTTCGGTTGCCGGTACACTGGGATATATAACCGGTGGATTAACAGTAAACTCGTTGCCCGATTATTCAGTTGGATTTATCTACCTGCCCGCGGTGATCGCCATAACAGTGGTGAGTGTCTTCACGGCACCGCTCGGCGCAAAACTTGCACATAAACTGCCAGTGGTTATGTTAAAAAAACTTTTTGCCGGCTTGCTGCTTTTCCTCTGCGCAAAAATGCTTTACACGGTTTTTTCGGGATAGGAAATTGAAACGGTTAGGTTAATTTTTTGATGAGGATATTGCTAAAATTTCTTTGTCAGTTAAAAAGCTTCCGGTGCCCCGAAGATCTGTTTTTTTAAATCGAAGATGGGAAACAAAACGTTCATCATCGGTTTCATAATCCACCTTTCCTTCAATTTGTTTTGCCAGTGTTTCAATAATGATAAATGTGAGGGATTGCTGATCGTTTTCCAATTTCTCTTTCAGGCCGTTTACCCGGGAGCATGATATTGAGAGTTCTATTTTCTCACCTTGTTCTTTCAAAGTAATATTAACCACAGGCTCTTTGTCCTTATATCCATCATCAAAAATGTTCATTATCCATTCAGTAAAAATGAGGCTTACCGGTATGGCAATATTGATATTGAGACTGACCGGTGAAATTTCTGTTTGGTAGTCAACATTTAGATTATCTGTATTCAGTGCATCGCGTGTTAACTGAAGAAGCTGTTCTAAAAAAACTCCGAAATGAATATCGGCTGACTGCTCATTTTGGGAAAAACTTTCGTGAATCAGAGACAAGCACTTAATCCGGATGTTACTTTTCTCGAGAATTGATTGGAGTTTTTTATCATTTGTGTGCAGATTTTGCAGTTCAAAAAGTGCAGAAATGAGTGCCAGGTTATTTTTTACACGATGATGAACTTCCGTGAGCAGCACTTCTTTATCATGCAGGGATTTTTTAATCTCTTCCTCATACTTTTTCTGATTTGAAATATCCTGCAAAGTAACGATCAGGTATGGTGTTGATCCGTTATTGTCATAAACGGCAGTTTTGCGTGCCAATCCGGGAAATTGGCTTCCGTCTTTCCGTATATATCGTTTTTCAATTTCAAAAAAATCGATTTCGCCGCTGGCCAGTTTAGCGTCCAGTTCTCGTCCGCGTTCAATATCGTCTGGATGAATTATATCAGAAAATTTCAAACGAATCATTTCATCTTTTTCATAGCCAAAAAGATTACACAACGTTTGATTGACTTCAAACCAGTTTTCATCAGGGCTGTGATGGGCAATTCCGATGGGTGCATTTTCAAGAGTGGATTCAAACTTTTTATTGATACGGTTTAGTCCGTGTATAATCTCCCCAAGCATGTTATTGCTTTGCAGTACCAGAAAAAAAATCAACAGGCCGCTGGCAATTACAAATAACCAGCCTTTCAGTGACTGTGCACGTGTGATGGATTCCGGGTCATCGAACATCGAAAATACCAATTGATCCGAAAACTGAATCCAAAGAAACCCTACAATAACATAAATGATTGCGATGACGACGGGACTGCTTTTGATCAGTGCTTTTACTTTATCCATAGGATTTTATCCGGAAATGAGTGAATAAACTTTGTGTAATATGCATAAAAATTTAATTATTGAAAAATTGTAAAAATTTGTGGGATAGATGAATAGAATGAATATGGGCCTGATGCTTTTTAAAAATCGGAAGAAGATATAAATCAATAAAATACTTGACTTATTTGGATTTGATTTGTTTACTATAGGAAGCTAAATCAGGTCATTCAGCAACTCTTTATTACAACATCTAAAAACACAGGGAGGTATGATGGATATTTCAAATATTCCCAAAACTTTTTGGCATGCACTGAGCCTGTCGGTTGTTTTGTTAACTGGTGGATTTCTTGTACTGGCGTATCAGTCAGCATCCGTTTCAATAGAAATGGCAAATACAAAGATAACACTGTACCAGGCTGCCGAGGAGGCCAAGGCCATATCAAATGAAATAGAACGTGAGTACGAACAGCTTGAAGAACTTCAAAATCAGATTCAAAATATCATGAGCAGCCTGCGCGAAAATCGATCATTACAGATAGAATCCGATGAGACAAGAGTTCTTCAGAGGGAGCTTGAACTACAAGGCCAAATGCTTGCCGAACCCCGAACCCGAAGAAATATTGAGGAGTTAAACAGCAGGATACAGTCTGTTCAGGAATCGCTCCAAAAAGTTCAGTAGCTGCACTGAGATGGAGATACAACCCAAAATTTTACTGAATTCTGTTTATAAAAAATAGATGATGGCAAAGATCAAAAAGCAGAGCAGAATGAAGCTCATCACCACTTCCATAGCGGGGCTGTAGCTTGATGCTTCATTTTCCTCATCAGTAAATGGATTGAGCCACCGCATCGGGTTCTGAAACTTACCGGAAAGATAGCGGGCAGAAGCCTGGATGCCATCTTCAACCCGGCCGTAAAAAGTATCCACTTTCTGTACAAACACCAGTCGGGTTGCCGGAGCGGCTTTTCGGTAGAACCAGTCCAGGTCGAGAACGGTTGTAAGTTCGGGAGCCAGTTTTTTTCTGAGAAGCCAAAATCCCACAAATGTTAACAGGGCAATTTGAGTAATTTCAACCAGGTGATACACCGTGTATGGCTGATAATCGGTTTCGAAAGGCAGGAACGTGTAGAGGGCATTCGGGAAAATTCCATAGAAAATACAGGCAAAGGCAAGAATGCCCATGGCGATATACATGTTCAGCGGAACCGGTTTTAACTCGCCCTCGTAATCCTGCTTGTCGAACCAGGTGAAGTAGGGTAGCTTGAGGCCGACACTGAGCCAGGTACCCACAGAGGCTACAAGCAATACCAGCATGATGGTTTCGTAACCACCGTACCCGGCTGCATCAATCACCATACCCTTACTCACAAATCCGGCAAACAACGGAATACCGGAGATGGAGAGGCCGCCAACAACATAAAGCCCGAGAACCCACGGCATTTTTTTGTACAGCCCGCCAAGATGGAACATTTTACTGGTTCCGGTTGAATACATCACGGCGCTGACGGCCATGAACATCAAAGATTTATACAAAATGTTGTTGTATGCATGAGCCGCAGCGCCATTCACAGCAAGCTCGCTTCCCACACCGATGGCTGCCACCATATAGCCAACCTGGCTGATGATGTGATAGGAAAGTATCTCACGCATATCTTTACAAATTACCGCGTAATAGATTCCGTAGATGGCCATGGCGGCTCCGAAAAATACGAGCAGCTCCCAGCCTGCAAACATTCGGATTAACACATAAACAGCCGTTTTAGTGGTGAAAATACTCATGAAGATGGTACCCGTAAGCGTGGCTTTGGGGTAGGCATCAGACAGCCAGGTATGCAGTGGTATTACGGCTGCGTTGATAGCGACTCCAAGCAACATCAGGATATTTGCCGGTGTGTATTCCATCGGAATGGTTTCGACTGCAATGGACCCGGCAACGACTGAATGCCACAAGATTCCGGCAAAAAGGAGTCCGCCGCCAAGAATGTGATAGATCAGATAGCGCATTCCGGCTGCATCGGTTTCCGGGGTGCGTTGCGCCCAGATCAGCCAGGTGGAAGCAACAGCCATAATTTCCCAGAAAATGATAAGGGTGAGCAAATCCCCTGCGTAGACCACACCGAGTGCACCACCTGCGTAGCCAAGTGCACAGATTTGCTGCCCCAGCTCCTTCATATGAAATGCGTAAACACCGGCAACAAAAGCTCCAAGTGCAAAAACAATTCCGAACAGATTGCTGAGTGAATCGGTTTGCATCAGTACCAGATCGTAATGCAGCAGCGATCCGGTTACACTGTATCCTTCAGGGCGAAGGATGATTACTGCGGCTGCAAGCAGGGGAAATATCAGAAACAGAGCGGGGCGCAATTTCTCGGAGAAGAAAGAAAGCAGAGCTGCCCCGATTAACAAAATTACACCCGGTATGGCGAGAATTTCAATCATAGTAGTTGATGTCTCTGTTTACAATTTTTTTTGCAATAAATTTGGCCGAATAAACAAGAGCATAACACATCACAAATCCGAAAATGGCATAAAAAGCCGGAATGGCATTCCACCAGTGGCTGTCATATCCGGCCAGTACGGTAAATTCAAGTACAAGCGTAATGACGAATAAAATGCCTAATATGATCCAGTGAATCTTCTTCATGGCGCTTATGAGTTAAAAAAGTGATAAACTGATGTTGACGGCCAGGTCGTAAAGCCCGAAAAACAGATTCGGGAAAAATCCAAAAAGCACTGACAGTATAGCTGTTACCATAATAGGCACCACCATCAGCGGACTGGCTTCGCCGTAGCCTTCAAGACCTTCGCCCGGCTTAAAATAGGCCCGGTAAATAATCGGGAAAAAGTATCCCACATTCAGCAGGCCGCTCACCACCAATACAATAACCGGTATAACCATATCTCCGTCCAGAGAGCCCAAAGCGAGAGTCCATTTACTAAAAAATCCATTGATTGGCGGAATACCGGCAAGGCCCATCGATCCAATGGTGAAAGCGGCCATCGTCCAGGGCATCACTTTGGCAATGCCGTTCAGGTTGCTGATATTTTTCCGTTTCAGGTTCACATATATGGCTCCGGCACAGAAGAAGAGTGTAATCTTCAACGTGGCGTGTGCCGCAATGTGCATAATTCCGCCCTGCATTCCGAAGGGTGTGAGCAGTGCCACTCCTAAAACAATATAGGACAAATGCCCAACCGTAGAATAGGCGAGCCGCTGTTTTAAATTATCCTGCGCAAAGGCGATGAGTGAAGCCAAAATAATTGTAGCTCCGGCAATGACAATCAAAATATCACCGAGACCGTAGCTGGCCATCACGTCGGTGCCAAAAACATAACCGACAACCCGGATTACGGCAAATACTCCTGATTTTACAACAGCCACAGCGTGAAGAAGTGCACTGACCGGTGTGGGTGCGGCCATGGCTGCGGGCAGCCAGCTATGAATCGGCATGATACCGGCCTTCACGCCAACAGCTCCCAAAAATATGATAAAGAGTACCAGCATGGCGGTATGCGGAAGTTCAACTCCACTGAATACACCGCCCGGGGTAAAATCGATAGTGCCGGTGTAGATGTATACCATTGCTGAACCGGCCACTAAAAGCAGCCCGGCAGTCAGGGTAAATGCCAGATATTTTCGCCCGGCATTGATGGCTTCTTTACTTTCGTTATGAATGACCAGCGGATAAGTGGCAACGGTAAGAATTTCGTAGAAAAGAACGAAGGTTAGCAGGTTGGCAGAAAATGCAATACCGATGGTTGCCGACAGACAGACTGCAAAACTGGCAAAATATCTTGTTTGTTTGTGTTCACCGGCTCCCCGAACATATCCAATGGAATAGAAGGAGGTGAAAATCCAGAGGCCGGAAGCGATCACGGCAAAATAGACACCGAGCGGATCGGCATTGAGCGCAAGCGGCATACCCGGTGCCAGATCGATAAGATGGAGTTCTACGGATTTGCCTTCAATAGCGCCGGGCACAAGCAAAAGTACAAGCCCGAATTTGATAACAGCTGCCAGAATGGTCCAGGTTTCACGCAGATTCGGTTTGTCCGAACTCAGCAGTATCGGAATAACCGCTACAAGCGAAACCAAAACGGCCAATAAAGGTACGAGGGAAAGATCCATCGGTTTAGTTTAAATTTTAAAAAAACAATTTCATATCAAATAACCCGCCAGCGGGGTAGTGTTACATCGGGAAAATATTAAGCAAAACTCCAACAATTACTGCGTTGGCAAAACCAATGACGATCAGACTGACTGCCAATATGCTGGTTGGCCAGAGCATGCTGCCGCTCACTTCATTTCGTTTGGCATCGGACGCTTCTTTTTGTCCCTTGTCGGGTTTCATCATATATACATTTTCAAGTATGCGGAAAAAGTAAACCGCATTGAGCAGCGAGCTTATTAAAATCACTGCAAGAAACAGCCAGTTGCTGTTGTCGATTGTCCCCAGGGCGAGATACCACTTGCTGAAAAATCCGGCAAGCGGAGGAAGCCCCACCATCGAAATAGCAGCCACGGTAAATGCGGCCATAGTCCAGGGATATTTTTTTCGATAGGTGTCATCAAACAGGCTAATGTTTGAATGGCCTTCTTTTAGTCTCAATTGACCGCTTATCATAAATAGTGCGGCTTTCATGACGGCATGGTTCAAAACATGCAGCAATGCACCGGCAAAACCCCAGGGATTGGCCAGACTCAAGCCCATTATAATATACCCGATCTGGGAAACAGAGCTGTAAGCCAGCATGCGTTTCATTTCAGTCTGGGCGATGGCCATAATTGAACCGTACAAAATTCCGATACATGCCAGCACCCCGATAATGTATGTGAACGGAACCACGGCATCGGTCAGTTCAACTCCAAATAACCACAGAATAATTCTGAATAGGATGTAGGCTGCTACTTTTGTGCCAATGGGGGCAATTAGTGCAGTTGAGCTGGATGATGCGTAAGTATATGAGTCGGGCAGCCAGCCATGCATTGGAAACAGGGCGGCTTTCACACCGATGCCGACAATCATCAGGATGAGAGCGGCTACCACGGCTGTGCTGCCTGCAAATTGAGGCAGCATCGCGGTCATATCGATGATGTTGAGCGTACCGGTTATGGTGTACAGAAAACCGACACCGAGCAGATAGAGGGTACCTCCGGCCGTTCCGATAATCAGGTATCTGAACGCAGCGTAAGGGGCCTGTTTGTCACCGATGGCGATAATGGCGTAACCTGCCAGTGAGGCAATTTCAAGAAATACATAGAGATTAAAAAGGTCGCCTGTAAGAATCATGCCGTTGAAACCAAGCATCATCAGCATGGCCAAGGCGTAGTAAGGCATCTCTTTACCGGGAAATTCTTTTTTTGCGATGTGGTGTGAATGGAGAATCACAAAAAATGCTACGGTATTAATAACGAGTACAAAAAATCCCGAAAGACCGTCGTAAACAAACTCGATGCCAATAGGCGGTTCCCAGCCGCCGAAGAAATAACGGATACTGCCAAGCTGCAGATAGGTGAAAAATCCGTAGATGGAGAAGCCCGCAGCCAGTCCGGACCCGATCACAGCAAGTGGCTGGGAAAGCTCATTTCTCCAGAGCCCGAATGCCGGAATCAGTACCGAAAACAGCAAAAAAGTTAAGGCGATATATGCTGGAAGGTGCGACTCTATCATTGAATTTTATCTATCAGTTCTTCTTCGTCGAGCGTTTCGTAGCGGTTGTAAACAGCAATCAAAAGTGTAAATGCTACTCCAAGTGTGGCAACACCCACAACAATAGCGGTGAGCATTAAGGTGTGTGGCAGCGGATTCAAATAGTTGGCAACCTGGTCAACAGGAATATTGGGATCGAGAACCGGTACGGTTGCATCCCACTTTGAGGCTACAGAAACAAAATAGAGCACCACAGAAATCTGAAGGATGGCCAGACCAATGGTTTTCTTAATCAGATTTTTTTTGAATAGTATACCATAAAGGCCAATACAGAGCAGGATGATTGTGAACCAGTATGCGTAATGCCCAAGAAAAAAGTCAGCCATAATCTTCTCCTCTTACCATGTTGTCATAAATCATTACCAGGATGGCCATTACGGCAAGGCCGATTCCCACTTCAATGATCAGAATTCCGGTGTATCTGAGCCAATCCGGCTCCATGCCGGGAATTGGCAGCATGCCGTAATCGAGGAAATATCCACCCATTGCAACGGCCACCAAACCCGTGGCAAAGTAAATCATAACACCGATTACAGCCAGTGGTGTGGTGGCAAATTCTTTGATCTGTAGTTCGGCAACCGTTCGGCCGCCAGCAACACGCATCAACAGAATGGAAGCAGCCAGCAGGGCACCTCCCTGAAATCCGCCGCCGGGACTATAATGGCCGTGGAATATCACATACCAGCCAAATACCATAATATAGGGGCTGAGCAATCGGGCGCCGAGCAGTACAATCGGAGTTTGAAAGGGTTTGTTCATTTCTTCCTCCTCCGTTTCGATTTTCGTAGAACCAGGAGGGCAATAAGGCCTGCCGTATAGATTACAACCTGCTCACCAAAAGTATCAATACTTCTGTAATCGCCGAGTACAACCGTAACCATATTGGGGGTTCTGGCATCTCTGTATGCATTTTGGATAAAGTAGCTGCCCATTACTCTTGTGTTGGTGATGCTCTGTTCAGCATGCATAAGGTTGTCGGGTTCACCCCGGTAGGGTAAATCAGATGCTGCATAGATCAGTACGGCAGCGAAAAGAACCAGTATGAGTACTTTAAGTATCTTCAATCGTTTGATTTTCTTGAGGTTCGAAATACAACAACTACAAACAAAATACCGGTAACACCGGCACCGATTACGGCTTCGGTAAATCCAACATCAATAGCGCCCATTGCAATAAACAGAAGTGCCATTAAAAAGCTGAAAATAGTCATCATAACTACTGCTACCAGCATATCCGTCACTTCGAGTGCTACCACGGCCGAGAGTGCCAGAAAAACATAAATTATGAGTTCCAGTTCCCAAATCATTTTTTGGCCTCCTCTTTTATTTCATCATCACTAAAAAATGGGTTGAGCCCGCTTTTCAGTGCTGCCCTGGCCAGTGCATGGGTACCCACAGGATTAGAGAGTGCAATGAACAGAACAATTAGCAGCAATTTGAGACTGCTTTGGGTAAAACCTTCGTAGATGACCAGGCCTACAATGACAAAAATAATTCCGAGCGTGTCACTTTTACTTATGCCGTGTGTTCGGGAATAAAAATCGGGCAGGCGGATAATTCCCACACTGCCAACGAACATAAAGAATATGCCGATGACAACAAAAAGTATACTAATTATGTGTTGGATTTCTGTCATTCGCGTTCCACATTTTTGATTGATACAAATTTGGCGATAATCAGCGATCCGATAAATCCAAGCACAGCATAGGCAAGGGTGATGTCAATAAACATATCGATGCGCCCGAACAGAAAACCAATCAGACAAATCAGTACGATGGTTTTTGTGGCAATGGCATTGGTTGCCAGAAGCCTGTCAAAAAGGGTGGGCCCGTACAAAACCCTGTACAGTGGTACTGCAATAATAATGGTCAGTATAACCGCACTGTAAAGAAAAAAGTGATCCATCAGTTCTCCTTCCCGGCTATTTTAATAATTTCCAGTTCGTGAATTACCTGCCGTTCATCTTTTTGAAACAGCTTGAGAACTTCACGGGGCATTTTATCGCTCACAATTCCTTTGTAAGATTTATCGTCAAGCGAGTGGACGGTAAAGTATTCACCGTCAATATCTACAGTAAGTGTGCCGGGAGTGAGCGTTATAGAGTTTCCGAGAATCATGCGGGCGTGAGCACTCGGAAGGTCGGTTTTGAACTTTACAATGGTTGTGTGAATTGGCATGGACGGTTTGATAATAATGCCTGCAACATGAAATCCGGCGGTAACAATTTGCCCGATCATCCAGAGTACATAATAGAACGCTCTGCCTACGCGCAATTCGCTTAAATCGTCCATGTCATCATGGAAAAACCGGTGTGTTTTAAGCTGATAGTTGACATACATAACCCCGGCAACCGTAATTACACCCATGCCTAAATGGATAAAATCCAGGAAACCGCTCATCACAATCCAGAAGATCATCAGCGAGATGAAAGAGAGGCCAAGGCTGTACGTTGAGAGCTTGTTCATCAAAATTTTTCAGTTAGCAGATATGGCGTGAATGCCCACATTTTTTATTTCAAGCCCAAACTTATCAAAAAAGAGCTATTCCCTGCAATAAAACTTCACCGATTTTAAAGCTTTTACACAAATTGAATGACAACTTTGCGGGGTAGGAATTTAAAAAAGTTTGCTTTCTATTGGCTTATGAAATTTTTCATAAAAAAAATTCTAATGGAAGGAGATTTCTGTTCTTTTGAGTTTAACTTGGAGAAGATTTTTGTATCTTTGCAACCTGAAATTGTGGCTGTTCATTCAGCACGTGAAATCTTAGCGCCAACTAATTAACCTGTTTAATGGAATCACCTACAGCGCTCGTAAGTCTGATTATTGGTTTACCGCTTCTTGGATTTTTGCTCAACGGTATTTTGGGGCTGTTGTTTGATGGGTATCGAAAGAAGAAAAACATTATCGGGGCCCTTGCCAACGCAGCAGTATTTATTCCTTTTCTCATTATAGCCTATATTTTTCTGAATTTTTCCGGCGATGGCGGTGCTATTCATGCCAAATTGTTCACATGGTTTGATGTCGGAAATCTAAGTGTTGATTTTGCCTACCAACTGGATCAGCTTTCCTTAAGTATGGCACTGGTGGTTACCGGTGTGGGTGCGTTAATTCATCTGTACTCGATTGGTTATATGGCAGACGATCCCGGTTACTGGAAATATTTTGCCTTTCTGAACCTGTTTATCTTCGCCATGCTGAACCTTGTGCTGGCAGATAACCTGCTGCTTCTGTTTCTTGGCTGGGAAGGCGTGGGGCTCTGTTCCTATCTGCTGATTGGCTTTTGGTACACCGATATGATAAAATCGGATGCTGCAAAAAAAGCATTTTTATATAACAGGGTGGGTGATTTTGCTTTTCTGATCGCAATTTTCTGGATTTTCCAGACCGTTGGCAGCCTGAATTTTGATGTGATTCTGAATAATCTGGATGCATTTACCGGCGATGCTGTATTCTGGATAGCTTTTCTGATGTTTATCGGGGCAACCGGTAAAAGTGCCCAGATTCCATTGTTTGTTTGGCTGCCCGATGCGATGGCCGGCCCCACTCCGGTGTCTGCACTAATCCACGCGGCAACCATGGTTACATCCGGTATTTATCTGATTACCCGAATGTCTTCGATGTATGTAATGAGCCCGGAAGTGATGATGATTATCGCGGTAATTGGTGCACTGACGGCCATAGTGGCAGCAACTATTGCCATCACGCAATACGATATAAAAGGTGTTCTTGCCTATTCAACTGTGTCCCAGCTTGGATTTATGTTTCTTGCACTGGGTGCTGGCGCCTACACGGCTGCACTGTTTCATGTGGTAACTCATGCATTTTTCAAAGCCTGCCTCTTCCTCGGCTCGGGCTCTGTTATCCACACTATGCACCATGTTGAACATAAATTGCATGACAAAGGAAAAGATGTACATTTCGATCCGCAGGATATTCGCAATATGGGAGGCCTGCGGAAATATATGCCCTCTACCTATAAAACATTTTTGATTGCAACGGTTGCCATTGCAGGTATTCCACCGTTGGCAGGTTTCTTTTCGAAAGATGAAATTTTAATGCATACCTTTAATATGGGCTTTGGTGAGTTTGCCGGAGCCATGTATTTCCTGTTGTGGGGAGTGGCAACCATCACCGCATTCCTTACTGCTTTTTATATGTTCCGCCTTACGGTAACGACCTTCCACGGCAGTTTTAAACTTCCAAAAAGAGTGAAGGGAGCCGAGAATGCAGAAGAATTTCTGCACGAAAGTCCGTCGAGCATGACTGTTCCGCTTTGGTCTTTGGCTGGCCTTTCTGTGGTTGGCGGATTTATAGGAGTGCCAAACTTTATTTCCAAAACTTTTGGGGGTGAGGGAGCGATCAACTGGCTGGGAAGTTATATGAGCCCAATTGCTGCCGATATTCCGCTCACACTTTCAATCCCCGCCGAGTGGGTCTTGATGATTTTTGCTACTGCAGTGGCTGTAACCGGGGTTTATGTATCGTTCAGAATGTATTCCGATGATGGCCAGGAGGCATCAGATAAAAAAATCTCTTCTGCATTTGGTGAACTCTATCAGGTTTGGAAAGACAAATACAGTTTTGATGAGGTTTACGAAGGCCTTATTGTACAACCCACAGTGAAATTTTCCGACAAGGTTCTTGCTGTGTTTGATATGAAATTTATTGATGGATTTGTAAATGCCGTTGCCGGCACAGTTCGCCTGATCGGAAGTTTACTCAGATACATTCAAACCGGAATTACCAGTAATTATGCACTGTTTATGATCATCGGTGTCATTCTGGTACTCACATTATTACTCTTTTAAAGATTTTTTAAGATCAGCATGGAGTTATTATTAAATATCACAATTTATCTGCCGCTGCTTGGTGTTGCTGCATTTTTGTTCATCAAAACAGATGAAGCTGTAAAATGGACCAGCCTGATTATAACCACGGCTACCTTTTTTCTGTCTCTTCCATTGCTTTTTAATTTTGATGTGGTGAATTCTGCTGTACCTCAATATCTGACGGAAGGATCACCGATTTTTTCTGGGATGGATATCAAATATCTGGTGGGTCTCGACGGGTTGAGTTTGCTACTGTTTATGCTCACAACCCTGTTTGGCCCCATTGTAATTTTGGCATCATGGAGTTCCGTCAAAAAAAGCCTGATCGGCTACTATTCGATGCTGCTGATTTTACAGACCGCATCACTGGGTGTTTTTGCCTCGCTCGATCTGGTGGTATTTTACGTTTTCTTTGAACTCTCTTTGATTCCCATGTACTTCCTGATTGGAATATGGGGCGGGAGCGATAAAATACGGGCTACCATCAAATTTTTTATTTATACGCTGGTAGGTTCGCTCATCATGCTGGTTGCATTAATTTATCTGGGCTACAATGCCGGAGCTGCTACCGGAATTTATGAGTTTTCAGCTGATTGGAGATTTATATCAGGTCCTGAATACACCCCCGGACTGGTTGAACAAACATGGCTTTTCCTGGCGTTTGCTCTTGCATTTTGTATCAAAGTGCCACTATTTCCGTTTCATACATGGCTCCCTTACGCTCACACCGAAGCGCCTACAGCCGGCTCGGTAGTTCTTGCCGCAATTATGCTGAAACTTGGAACCTATGGCCTCGTTCGTGTTTGCATGCCGGTATTTCCGAACGCTTTTATGGAATTTGCTCCGTGGATGGCTGTTCTTGCCGTCATTGGCATTATTTATGGTGCACTGGTGGCTATGGTTCAAAAAGATGTGAAAAAGCTGGTAGCCTACTCTTCTGTCAGCCACCTCGGATTTGTGGTACTCGGCATTTTTGCCTTTAACACAATTGCGGTACAGGGGGCCATTATTCAGATGATCAACCACGGGCTTTCCACCGGTGCGCTCTTCCTTGTTGTGGGTATGATTTATGACCGCCGGCACACAAGAATGATTTCAGATTTCGGAGGGATTGCCAAAAAGATGCCGGTTTATGCCACACTTTTTATGATTGCTACACTGGCTTCCATCGGGTTGCCGGGGTTGAATGGTTTTGTCGGCGAATTTTTGATTTTGAACGGCACCTTTATGTCTGTTTTATATGATCATAAGGTGTACGCCATACTGGGTGCGACTGGTGTGATTCTTGCTGCCGTTTATATGCTCTGGATGTATCAACGTGTGATGTTTGGCCCGATCACAATTAAAGAAAATGAGAAACTTGTTGACCTGAATGCCAGAGAAATTGGGTTATTAATCCCACTGGTAATATTTATGGTTTGGATTGGCATTCGTCCAGTTGATTTCACTCAATATTCTGAAGAGTGGGTGGATACATTCATCACACAAACTGAAGAGAAGAGTATAGCAGTATTGCAAAACACCAATACAGATGAACTGCCCGAATGGACAGCAAAAATTTATGATCTGAAGGAACATCAAACTGAACAGAAACTTGTAGTTACAAAAGATTAAAACTGACTATTATGAATGCATTATCGTCCGATGAAATAAAAAAAGAATTAACTGCTCTCGATAGCTGGACTTTCGAAGATGATAAACTGAAAAAAGAGTTTACGTTTTCGGATTTTAAGCAAGCTTTGGCATTTATGGTAAGGGTAGGATTTGAAGCTGAAGCACAAGGACATCACCCCGAGTGGTTTAATGTTTATAATAATGTAAAAATTGAGCTTAGTACTCACGATGCCGGCGGTAAAGTTACAGGAAAAGACATTAAACTTGCGAAAACGATTGATAAAATTTCCGGCTGACATGTTGTCTGTCAGTGAGGTTCTACGTTATTGAGTTTATTAAAAAAATAAATCGTTGATGGATTATTTACACGACTTACAAGTATTTTTGCCCGGTATTATAGTGGCTGCTGCCGGCCTGCTGGTACTCCTGCTCGATGCTTTCAAAAAAGGCATGCACGTTACATATGGATTTGCTGTTGGCGGCCTGGCAATTGCATTGCTCATTTCTATTCAGGCAATGTTTGGAGAATCCGGCACCGCTTTTTACGGTATGATTGTGTACGGCGGCACCGGAGCCTTTGGAACATTTATCGTGCTGCTTGGTGCACTGTTTTGTGTTATAATTTCCAGAGATTATCTAAGGGATGTGGATCTGCATAACGGAGAGGTATATGCAATGATTCTGTTCGCAACCACCGGTATGCTCGGTCTTGCCGTTTCCAACGATTTGATTTCGTTTTTTGTGAGCTTGGAAACCATGTCGATTTGCCTCTATGTTCTGGCCGGTTTGATGAAAACTGAAAAAACCGGCGCTGAAGCCGCTTTGAAATATTTTTTGTTGGGTGCATTTTCGACCGGATTTTTATTGTACGGAATTACACTGATCTATGGTGCTACCGGCCACACAAACCTGAATGAAGTAGCTGCAGCCGCAGAGCCAACACTTCTCTTTTTGGCCGGATCAGGCTTGCTTCTGGTAGGTATCTTTTTCAAAATTGCTGCCGTACCGTTCCATATGTGGACTCCGGATGTATATCAGGGCACGCCCACCACACTTACAGCATTCATGGCTACGGCTGCCAAATCGGCAACATTTGTGGCATTTATTTTGATTTTGACACGTATGCTCCCCGGAACGGAAGCGGGCGACTGGACAAATGTAATCCAGGTGGTGGCCATTCTGACGATGATTGTTGGCAACCTGATTGCTCTGGCCCAGGACAATGTGAAACGGATGCTTGCTTATTCAAGCATTGCCCATGCGGGCTATTTAATGGTGGGGCTTGCAGCCGGGACAGCCGCAGGTTACTCCGGAGTTTTATATTACCTGTTTGCCTATACACTAATGAATATTGGAGCTTTTGGGGTGATAGCCTATTACGAGCGTAACCACGGACTCGATTTCACTGAGATAGACAGTTATGCAGGGCTCGGTTTCAAAGTTCCGGTGATGGGTGTTACACTCTCCATATTTCTTTTTTCACTTGCGGGAATTCCGCCGCTCGTTGGATTTGTAGGTAAATACTATGTATTTGCTGCTGCTGTTCAAGCCGGACTTATACCGCTTGCAATTATTGGTGTATTGGCCAGTGCAGCAAGTGTTTACTATTATTTAAGGGTGATGGTTTACCTTTACTTTAAAGAGTCTCACAAAGAATATTCTATGAGAAGGCCCGGATTTGTTTTCAAATCCACTCTCGTTATTCTTGCAGTATTAACTGTCTATTATGGAATTGAGCCGGTTCTGCCAACTACCGGGCTAATTGAACTGATTACATCCTACTACGCTGTTTAATCTCTGAATAAATCATAAAAGTGATAGTGAAATAGATTCCTGTAATCTCATTTCCTTTTTCGCTATTCAATACGGTCTCAAGCTTTGCTATAATGTGTAGATTCAAACAAATGAATCATTGTTAAAGAAATTAACTATCCTTATCTTAAAAGGCTCTGTTATCGGCACAACGCACGATGACTGTTACCAATAATGGATAACAACCAAAGATAAAACGAATGAAAAAAGATTTCTATGAATTGACTTACATTCTGAATCCGGTTCTCGAGGACGAGAAGCTTTCAGAGATCGTAAGTTATATCAACAACCTTATCGAAGAAAGCAACGGGGAAACCGTTGAAGTGGATGAGTGGGGAGTTAAAAAACTGGCCTACGAAATTGACAATAAAAGTACCGGATATTACGTAAACCTTTACTTTAAGGCACCGGCTGAAGCCATTGAATTGATCGAGCGTAATCTGCGGATTCATGACGATGTACTAAGATATTTGACTCTGAAGTACGACCCAAAAATGCTAAGGCATTATGAACTCAGGGCAAAAGGTGAACTTCCGTCATTTTTTGAGGAAGAAACAGAAGAAAAAGTTGAAGAAGAGGATTAAGAGGCTAAAATATGATTAACAATCCATCACATCCGAAAAAAGGAAATTTAAAAAGTAAAGATTGTAAGTTTTCAAAAGCAGGAATTGAGTATATCGATTACAAGCAAACCGACATATTAGAGCGGTTTATTAACGATCAGGGAAAAATGTTGCCGAGACGAGTTACAGGCACAAGCGCCGGCCATCAGCGTCAGCTTTCAAAGGCCGTTAAAAGAGCACGATATATGGCTCTGATTCCCTATGTAACAGAAAATATGAGGTGATCTGACTATGAAAGTATTACTTAAAGAAGATGTTGAAAAACTTGGATCTGCAGGGGAGCTTGTAGATGTAAAGCCGGGTTATGGCAGAAATTACCTGATTCCGCAGGCCAAGGCTGTATTAGCTACTGCAGGAGCTATCAGGCACTACGAAAACAT
The DNA here is from genome assembly GCA_007127745.1 of Balneolaceae bacterium. Lineage (GTDB taxonomy): Bacteria > Bacteroidota > Rhodothermia > Balneolales > Balneolaceae > Rhodohalobacter. Next base: position 14,421 of record SKYV01000062.1, on the reverse strand, counting down.
GAAAAGAGAGGCTGAGCTGAGAGCAGAGTTAACCGCAGATGCTGCGAAAGAACTTGCGCAACAACTCGAGGCCACTTCCGTTACTATTCCGGTAACTGTAGGTGAAGACGACAAAATCCATGGTACCGTAACCAACATACAGATTGCTGATGCTTTGGAAGAGCGAGATATCTTAATCGACCGAAGAAAAATCAAGATCGACCAGGACATCAAAACACTTGGCGAATACACAGCTACAGTAAATTTACTGGGTGATTTAAATCCACAAGTTAAAATCTGGGTAGTAAAAGAAGATTAACCGGATGTTTACATTCAGTTAATGAACACATTCATGTAATTTGATGAAAAAACTACGATTTGTGTTGGGGATTGTGCTTTTGGCGCTGTCCCCATTTTTTGTTTATGGACAGTTACTTGATCCGGTAGATTATGAGCTTGTAGAGGCTCCCGAAACAGCCAGGGCGGGGGAGGTGTTCAATGTGACGGTTGAAGCCACCATAGAAGGGGACTGGCACCTCTATTCTATTCTGAATGACCCGGATGCAGGGCCATATCCCACTACTTTTTCATCGGGTAGTTCGCAAATGGCCATTGCCGGCGATATTGAAGAAACCGAAGCCGCAATTGAATTTGATCCCAATTTCAATACGGAGCTTGGCTGGCACTCCAATACGGCCAGATTTACGATACCTGTAGCATTCCGGAGTGAACTTGAAGGAAACCAAAGAGTTCAAATTGAAGTTCTTTATCAGGTTTGTGATGACCGGTCGTGTCTGCCCCCAAAAACAAAAGAAATTACAGGAGATATTCTTCTGTTCGGAGTGGCAGATAATCCTTTTACCGACTTTCCGGAAGAAGAAGTTACAATCAGCCAGGCAGAAGAGTTTGAACTGACCAGCGACTCGGATGTAGCATCAGACAATGTGTGGGCATTTTTATGGCTGGCAATAACAGCCGGTCTTGCAGCATTATTAACTCCTTGTGTTTTCCCGCTGATTCCGCTCGTCGTATCCTACTTTTCAAATCAGACCGGAGCTGACGGAACCCAAAAAAGCACGAGCTGGGGACAGGCCATTATATTCGGTTTATCCATTGTGCTGATTTTTACTACGATTGGGGCTCTGCTTGCACTGATCCTCGGAGTGGCAGGAGTTAGCCAGTTTGCATCCAATCCGTGGGTAAATCTGTTCATTGGATTGTTGTTTGTAGTTTTCGGTGTGAGTCTTCTCGGTATGTTTGAACTCAGACTTCCCTATCAGCTCACCAACTGGCTCAATAAAAAAAGTAACGAAGGCACTGGTGTGATGGGGACACTTTTTATGGGATTGACCATCAGCGCTGTTTCATTTTCGTGTACAGCACCGTTTGTAGGGGCCGTACTGGCTGCAACTACCGGGGGAGAATGGTTCTTTCCAATTGTGGGGATGCTTGGCTTTTCGGCGGCATTTGCAAGCCCGTTTGTATTGTTTGCCATGTTTCCGGGATACCTCGAATCTCTCCCTAAGAGCGGCTCCTGGATGAATGTAGTAAAGGTGATTCTCGGTATCGTTATACTTGCTGCTTCCGTGAAATTCCTTGCCAATGCCGATATTATCTGGCAGTGGGGAATCTTTAGCCGCCCGCTTGGAATTGCTATCTGGATTTCACTTTTCCTGGTTGCCGGTCTGTATCTTCTCGGTCTGTTTGCACTACATGGCGAAGATAAACCCAAAAATATTTCTGCAGGGCGTTTGTTAATCGCAGTTTCGTTTTTGTTATTCAGTTTTTATCTGATACCCGGCTTATTGGGAGCTTCGATGGGAATTTGGGATGCCTGGCTGCCGGCACGGCAGGCCACCGATGTAAGTGTGGTCAGTTCGATCAGTGCAGGAGGGGGTACCACTACCGAAAGTGAGTGGTCCAATAATTACGAAATGTCTGTTGACCAAGCGATTGCTGAAAACAGGCCGGTTTTTATTGATTTTACCGGATACACCTGTACAAATTGCCGTGCGATGGAAAGTACAGTTTTCCCCAGAGAAAATATTGTAGAACGTTTTAATCAGATGGAGAAGGTTAAACTGTATACCGATGGTGGGCAAAATGCCACAGAAAACCAACAATTTCAATTCGAACTCACCGGCACACTGGCACTTCCCACCTATGTTATTGTCGACCCGAATACCGGGAATGTGTTAGATCAGTTAATCGGGTTTACGAGAGCAACAGAATTTGAAAAATTTCTTGACAGGGGAATTTCACGCTATAGACAAGTCAGTAATCAAAGTGGATCGTAGCAATGATCCGCAAAGTTTTTTAACAATTTTTGATATTACTGATTGATTTTGAAAATAAATCGGGAGGTGACAGAAAATGCTAATAACATTTACTGCTTGTGCCTCCTGGATTAATGCAATTCATGCGTCAGAAAAATTATTTTTTTAAAATAACGATTTATATTGCAAATGATTGAGGCTTTTAAGATTTTAAAATCTTCATGTTCAAATCATAAATATAATTGCTCTATGAATATCACAATTAGTAAATTTTCAATTATCATCTTATTTCTTTCCTTGGGAATTCTTTTCAGTTCCTGCAGAACCTCCGAGGAAATTGTTGAGCCGGAACCAGAACCCGAAGTGGCTGAGGAGACGGTAGAAGACGAAGAATGGGAGGAAGAAGAGGAAGAAGAAGTTGTTGAAGTGGACAGAATTGAAGATCTAAACACAATCAATTTTGACTTCGACAGATACAATATCACAGACCGTGCAGCTATGCTGCTGGCCGATAATGTAGAAAAACTGCGTGAAAACCCCAATGTACGCCTTCGGGTTGATGCATATACTGACCATGTTGGTGGCGATCAGTACAACCTGAGGCTAAGCTTGAGAAGAGCAGCTTCGGTTGTAGATTTCTACACATCAAACGGCGTTTCAGACGACAGAATTGATTCAAGAGGTCTTGGCAAAGCGCCAGTCCCTTGCTCGGAGGCAGAAATGGATAGCCATTCGCCCGGTTGTGAAAAGAACAGACGCGCGGAATCGCATCCTATCAATCCAAGACGATAAATGAATTCACCTTAAAAACGCATCTGATCTCAGATGCGTTTTTTTTGAGATTCAAATAAAAATAATAAAGACGGTGTGTCTGAGTTGTAAAAATCCAATTGTAAACATTTGTTTAGTGAACCGGATTGTTTACGTAAAAATTTCAAACAGTTTTGGCACTTAGTCATTTCATCTAATATATTCCATAAGGAAATTATTAGAATAAGCTGATTTTAGAGAATTTGAAATTGTAGTCGAAATGTTATTTAATTATTTGATATTTTGACTTTATGAAACAAATGATCTATCATTTTGCTTCAAAAATTAAGCTCATAACCAAAACATAACGCGGAGTAATAGTATGACTTCATCTTTAGCTCTCTTTTTTCTTCAAGCTGGGGCTGATGCTGGCTTTTTTAATGTATTAGTAGAAAAATTTAATGAAGGCGGTGAATTTATGTGGCCTGTATTAATAGCTCTGGTCCTTGGCCTGGCTATTTTTCTGGAACGTATAATCACCCTTAACCTGGCAGATATCAACACCCGAAAATTTGTACTGGAAGTGCAACAAGCACTTCAGGAAGGTGGAATTCCTGCCGCACAAGAACTGTGTGCAAAAACAAGAGGCCCTGTAGCTTCAGTTTTTCAGGCTGGCTTAATGCGTGCCGACGAAGGTATTGACGCAGCTGAAAAAGCGATTACAACATATGGATCCATTGAAATGAGTTTCCTTGAGAGAGGACTTGTCTGGCTGTCATTATTTATCGCCATTGCGCCACTGCTTGGATTTCTTGGTACCGTTGTAGGTATGATCGAGGCATTCGATGCAATTGAAGCCGCAGCAGATATCTCACCAAGTCTTGTGGCACGTGGTATTAAGATTGCACTTCTTACAACTGCCGGAGGTTTGATGGCCGGTATTATCCTTCAGATTGGCTACAACTATTGTGTATCCAAAATCGACAGGCTTATTGCTGACATGGAAGAAAGTTCAATTACCTTAATAGACTCTATTGTACTCCTGAAAGAAGGAAAACAAATTATACCTGATGAAGAAGCACCTGAGGGTGACGATGCATAATGGTTTGCATAATTAATTTTAACCTTAAGTAGGTATAAGTATATGATTGATAATATCGCAATAGGTTTTGCATTAGCCCTGATGGGTATCGGAGTAATTGGAATAGCAATTTCGGGAGTCCGGAATGTTATAAATGGAAAATCGGAATTCAAGAAGGTTATTGTAATGATTGTTCCGGTTGTCATTTTTGCAATTTTTTATGGGATTCTTGGTACATTCAGCGAGGCAGGTGTGGCAACTATGGTTGTTATGATGTCTTTTATGGCGCTTGCTATTGTTTTAACCGGTACCCGAGGAACTTTCAAATTTTAAAATATTATGCTAAAGAAACGTACCAGAGACGACGCTGAAATTCCAATGTCGTCACTCGCTGACATCGCATTTTTGCTTCTGGTTTTCTTTCTTGTTGTAACAACTATTGATGTTGATACAGGAATCGGACTGATTTTACCCCCGATTCCTGATGACATAGAACCGCCACCGGTTCGGGAAAGAAACCTGATGAATATTCTCGTTAACGCTCAGGGTATGGTTCTGATTAATGAACAACCTGCAGCTATTGCAAATGTCAGAGATCAGGTAAAACGGTTTATTGACAATCATGGTGCTGATCCTGAACTTTCGGAATCACCTGATGATGCAATTGTTTCCATTAAGACCGACAGGCGAACACCCTATAACGTATACATCGACATGCTTGATGAAGTGATGGGAGCTTATGAAGAGTTAAGACATGAAGCTTCCATGGAGCGATTCGGTGTGCCGTTTAGCTCACTTGAACAGGGTAGTGAACGCAGAGCGGAAATTCAGGAAATGTACCCCAAGAAAATTTCAATCGCTGAACCTGACGAAGGATAATTCTTATGTCTAAATTTCAAAAGAAACAAGCTAAGACAAAGCAGAGTGTTCCAACTTCTGCTATGCCGGATGTTGTATTTATGCTTCTGATTTTCTTCATGGTTACCACGGTGCTCCGTGAAGTGGAATTACAGGTTCAGATAGATTATACAGCAGCTGAAAATATTGAAAAAATCGAACAAAAAAGACTGGTAAGCTATGTTTACATTGGCCCCGAAAGATTAGGTGGTGGACGAATTGGCGAAACCAGAGTTCAGATAGATGACGCCCTTGTGGACGATATCGGAGCAATTCGTAACATAATGTACGATAAACTCCTTGAACAACCCCGATTGATTGTCTCCCTCAGGGTTGACAGAGATTCCGAGTTCGGAATCATAACGGATGTTCAACAGGAACTCCGGCACGCAGGTACACTGCGAATTAACTATTCTACAAGACGGCAAATGTAACCTAACATTTCAGTTTTAAAATACAAATTTTTAAAAGGCATCTGCTCCGAAATTCGGGGTAAATGCCTTTTTTATTATGAGCAAGGATAATTTTCAGGAAATAAAAGAGATTGGGTTTACCTCCTTAATTAAAAAGTTATCATCTTACCACGGTAGTGAAAGAGATGAAATTATTAAGGGTATTGGAGATGATACCGCTATTTATAAAAACAAGCAGGGGACGGTCTCTTGTGCAACAAGTGAAATATTTCTGGAAGGTGTTCATTTCGATGTAACATATACACCACTACACCATCTTGGATATAAGCTGGTAACATCGGCAGTTAGTGATATTTATGCAATGAATGCCGAGCCGGTTCAATTACTGGTCAACATCGCTATTCCGAATAAATACTCGGTTCAGATGATCGAGCAGCTCTATAAAGGAATAGATTCGGCTGCTAAAGACTATCATGTGCAGGTTTCGGGTGGAGACACAACTGCATCTCACCAGATACTATCAGTTTCTGTTACTGCATTAGGGGCGGCACAAGAGAAGGAATTAGTTTTTAGAAACACAGCTAAAGATAGTGACATTATCTGTGTGACTGGAGATCTCGGTTCTGCACTTGCCGGTCTTCGAATTTTAATGCGTGAAAAAAAACACTGGCAGGAGCATGAAACTGAAAGTTTTCAGCCAGATATTGTTGATTATGAGTATGTTGTTAAACGTCAGCTTCTACCGGTTGCGCGAAAAGACTTTACTGAAGCTATTCTACAATCAGGCATTAAGCCATCTGCCATGATTGATCTCACCCAAGGCCTGATGGCTGATTTGAAATCAGTTGCGGAATCATCCGGTCTCGGCACCGAGTTATATTCTCCGGCTATTCCCATATCGCTCGATACACGTAAAGTAGCAGATGAGATGAAAGAGGATGTAGATAAATATGTGTTTTACGGAGGAGAGGATTATGAGATGCTTTTCACTATGGAAGAGGCGATGATTGAAAAATTCAGAGAAACCTTCGATGATTTTGCTGTCATTGGAAAAATGACTAATCAATACAAAGCATTGAAAATTAATACAGGTGAAGGAGAAACCATTAAAATTGATCTGAATGAATCTTAAGCTTATAAATTGTCAATAAATTGGATTAAATTTCGTTTTCAGAATACGCATCCGCACCGCTACTCAAATTTGATGGATATTTTAATTTTAATGGAATCAAGAATCATTTCAGATTGTTGGCCTAATAATTCTGTCTCTTTTCTGAATCTGAGTCGGTCACAATAATTTATCTTTTATACAATTACGCAGAATTTCTCAAAAAAGAGTATATTTAATGCTCTTTTGTTATCTAAGTATTCAAAATGGCGAAAAAACCTTTTCCACAAAAAAAATCATCTGACAACGAAGGAAAAAAGGGTGAAAAAAAAGCCCCGAAATTTCCTATTTGGATTTATGTTGTTCTGTTTTTAGTTCTCATTGGATTCAATCTCTATTTTATTCCAAGCGAATCTTCAGAAAGAATTAAATACAGTGAATTCCTCAACTATGTACAAAATGAATATATTGAGGAGATTACCATCACCAACAACGTTGAAATTGAAGGTATCTACTCTGAGAAAGCATTTGAAGAGGGTATCGCAGATCGGCCGCAAGAGAGTGAAAATCGCTGGGAACGGTCTGATACGGGGACGGAGAGATTTACGACTACCATGCTTGAGGGAGACGAGGTTCGCGCACTGCTTGACCAGCATGGAGTTGTTTACGACGTCAGAATTGAGGAAGACTGGTTTAGCGGAATTTTTATCTGGCTCATTCCTATTGCACTGATTATTGCCTTCTGGATTTTCATATTCAGGCGAATGAATCCCGGACAGCAGGTGCTCAATATCGGGAAAAACAAAGCTTCACTCTACGATAAACAGGCTGAAAGCAAAGTATCTTTTAAAGATGTTGCCGGATTGGAAGAAGCCAAGGCAGAAGTTGAAGAGGTTGTTGAATTTTTGAGTAGTCCACAAAAATTTACGAAACTCGGGGGCATTTTACCGAAGGGAGTGCTATTGGTTGGACCTCCCGGAACCGGAAAAACATTGCTTGCCAAAGCAACAGCCGGTGAAGCCGATGTTCCATTCTTTTCTTTGAGTGGCTCCGATTTTGTAGAGATGTTTGTAGGTGTGGGCGCAGCTCGTGTGCGCGATCTTTTTAAACAGGCAAAAGAGAAAGCTCCATGTATTGTATTTATTGATGAAATTGACTCCATCGGGAGAACAAGGGGCCGCGGTATGCAAATGAGTTCGAATGATGAGCGGGAAAACACCTTGAATCAACTTTTAAGTGAAATGGACGGGTTTAACTCGGATAAAGGAGTCATCATTATGGCGGCCACCAACCGCCCTGATATTCTGGATTCCGCACTGCTTCGCCCCGGCAGATTCGACCGGCAGATACTAATCGACAAGCCCGACTTAAAAGGCCGAATGCAGGTTCTGGAAGTTCACTCCCGAAAGCTTGAACTATCAGAAAACATAGACCTGAAAGTTCTTGCATCACAAACACCAGGTTTTGCAGGTGCTGAATTGGCAAATCTCTGTAACGAAGCAGCCCTTTTTGCCGCCCGGAGAGACAAAGACAAAGTTGAAATGGAAGATTTCCAGGATGCCATTGAAAGGGTGGTAGCCGGCCTGGAGAAGAAAAATAAGTTAATTAGCCCGAACGAACGTAAAATTGTGGCTTTTCATGAATCCGGGCATGCAATTGTTGGCTGGATGCTCAAATATACGGATCCCGTACTGAAAGTAAGCATTGTTCCACGTGGTTTTGCAGCTCTTGGGTACACCCTGCAAACACCGCTCGAAGATCGTTTTTTGATGACCACTGAGGAACTGGACGATAAAATCTGTGCTCTGCTCGGCGGCCGGGTGGCTGAAGAGATTATTTTCGGAAAAATATCTACAGGAGCACAAAATGATCTTGAAAGAGTAACCAATATGGCCTTTGCCATGGTTGCGGAATACGGAATGAGTGATGAGCTGGGTTACATCTCACTGAAAGATTCGAGTAATGCAGAGGGTAGCTACGGGTTTAACAAAAAATATTCGGAGAATACCGCTCAAAAAATTGACCAGGCAGTTCGCAATATTATACAAAAAAATTACAGGAAAACGCTGGAGCTGCTCAAAAAACACCGGACAAAACTTGAAGAGATGGCAGAAACCCTGCTTGACAAAGAGGTACTCAATCATCATGAATTGCGAGATATGCTCGGAGACCGTCCGAATGGAAACTATCCCGAAGGTATCTTTGATGACTCATCATCCGAAGAAGAAATTAATAAATCGAATGGTGCAGCCTCTGCAAAGAAGAAAAAAAAGAAGGAGAGGGATGATGCCCAATTGGAGCTGGATACTGGTGATGAGGAGTCCAAAAACAACTGACCGGTACGTATATATTCTTCTATCGTAATTAGTTACAGCCTGTATCTGATTCTTCAAAAAAACAGGAACCGTATGCCTGATTTCCGTGTTATACTTCCGGAATTAAAACTATAGTTTTGTTTCCATAAAAATTAGCATGTTTGTTTATACACAAACCCAGAACCTGATAACAGTGTATTATCTGTTTATCCGAAACTAACATATCCTGATTTGATTTTCGTAACACGAAAAGTACATTTTAATGCTTCGCACAGGCTTCACAATCCCGATAAATCGGATGAATGGAACCGGAAAACATTTGGAAAATGCAATAATCCAAACTGGCATGGTCACAACTACACAATTGAAGTAACAGTTGCCGGACAACCAAATCCCGAAACGGGATATGTTATTGATCTATCGGATCTCAAAGCCATTATAAGTGAAAAAATTTTGGATCCCTGTGATCATAAAAACCTGAATCTTGAAGTGCCTTTTCTAAATGATGTGATCCCATCTACCGAAAACCTTTGCAGGGTATTTTTCAAAGAACTGGAACATTCCGTTAATCAGGCTGCATATGGTAATTCCAGATTGCATTCAGTAAAACTCTATGAGACGGAACGAAATTTTGCTGAGTATTGTCCTGACCGAACATAATTTATTATCTAACTATTTAACATGATATGATTACCACAAGCTTGAAAAGGTTTTATGACCCTACGTTTGTAGTTAACGAACAGTACAAAGACAGTTTACCGGATCTTCAAAACGGACCGGCCTCATCGATTGAAGGTGCAGATGTACCCATTCAACAAGTTGGGATTTCCAATTTTAAAATGCCATTAAAGTATCCTACACCGTCGGGGGAATTGTTGACGCTTGAAACGTCTGTTGATGGATATGTTGGACTCGACGCGGGCAAGAAAGGAATCAACATGGGGCGCATCATGCGGACCTTTTACAAGTTCAAAGACGATGTCTTTCATCCGGACAAACTTGAAGAAGTTCTTCGGGCTTATAAGGATGATCTTGAGAGCCATACTGCATTTTTGCAACTCAGTTATAACTATCCGATGGTGATGAAAAGTCTTCGCTCTGAAAATGAAGGGTATCAATATTACAGAGTTGCTATTGAAGGAAAAATGGACGAATATGATCGCTTTACAAGCTTTGTTCATCTCGATTTTGAATACAGCAGTGCCTGCCCCTGTTCGTACGAATTGGCCGAACATGCCCGGGAAACCCGTGATGTTGCTGCCATTCCCCATAGCCAGAGAAGTGTTGCGAATGTAACAGTTCAGATGAACCAGGAAATGTTTGTGGATGAGTTGGTTCACCTTTGCCGTGAAGCGCTGAAAACCGAAACTCAGGTAATAGTGAAACGGGAGGATGAACAGGCTTTCGCTGAAATGAACGGTGCATATCAAAAGTTTGTAGAAGATGCCGCCCGCCTGTTGTATGAAGTGCTGGATGACGAAATGCGAATAAAGGACTTTGTGGTACGATGCGCTCACCTGGAAAGTCTGCACAGCCATGATGCAGTCAGCAGAATTTGCAAAGGTATGCCGAATGGTTTGAGATAGAAGAAGAGTCAGGACTTAAAAAAAATTCTGTTCTCTGAACTCGACAAAGAGGTTCAAAAAAAAGTAAAAAGGCAGCTAACGTATATATAAGCTGCCTTTTTTTGCTTTAGTCTAAGGCAATATTAATTAATCTTGTCTGTTCGGCATTGTGAATTTTTTTCTGTCCGGCAGCGGGAGATGCAGAGGCCTGGCGCCCGGCATAACTGAGTTTCTGTCCTTTCTGAAGAATATCCTGCAGCCTCGGATTGATGTAAGCCCAGGCCCCCATATTTTTAGGCTCTTCCTGGCACCACACCACTTCTTTTACGTGTTTAAACTCTTTCAGATAGTTCTTTATATCTTTATCCGGGAAAGGATAAAATTGTTCAACCCTCGCGATTGCAACATTCGATTTATCCTGATTTTCGCGTTCTTTGTATAGATCGTAGTAAACTTTGCCGGAACCGAAAACCAACCGGTCGATCGTTTTTGGATCTTCAACCTCAAGATCAGGGATAAATGGCCGGAATGTGCCGGTTGCCAGCTCTTGAACATTACAGATTGCCATCGGGTGCCTCAGCAGGCTTTTTGGAGACATGATGACCAAAGGTTTTTTCGTTTCCTGAAGGATCTGTTTTCTCAGAATATGAAAATATTGTGCGGGTGTGGTTAGGTTAGCTACCTGCATGTTGTCTTCAGCACAAAGTTGTAAAAATCTCTCCAGACGGGCTGATGAGTGTTCAGGTCCTTGTCCTTCATATCCGTGCGGAAGAGTCATAACCAGGGCTGAGCGCTGTCCCCACTTGGCTTCAGACGAAGAAATGAACTGGTCGATGATTATTTGGGCACCGTTAACAAAATCGCCAAATTGAGCTTCCCAGATTACAAGGGAATCCAGCTTTGATGAGGAATAACCAAATTCATATCCGAGTGCTGCAAATTCACTCAACAGGCTGTTGTACGGATAAAATGTAGCCTGATCATCGCTCAGATTATTCAGCGGTATAAACCGTTGGTCCGTGTTTGTACCGTGGAGTACGGCGTGCCGGTGCGAAAAAGTTCCGCGTTCTGCATCCTGTCCGGTTAAACGTACCGTATGTCCGCTTTTTAGCAGGGATCCAAACGCAAGCGCTTCGGCAAACCCCCAGTCTATTTTTTGTTCATTGTTTTCTGCAGCTTCGGCTCTCAGGGCCAATTGTCGTAACAGTTTGGGATTGGCATCGAACTCTTTGGGAACTGTGTTGAGTTGAACGGCAATCTTTTTAAGCTCATCTTCCGGATAGGTGGTATCCGGTATTTTTGCCCGTTCTTTCTGGCTTTCTTCAGAGCGTGCCAACATTTTGTCTGTAACCTCGAGGGCAGGAGTACTTTTTGCATCTTCAAAAGCTTCCTGCAGAAGGTTGTCGAAATCATCGAAGATAGACTGTGTCTCCTCTTCTGTAAATTCTCCCTTTCTGAGCAGATCCTCCAAATATATATCCCGAACGGTTGGATGATTTTCAATTTCTTTATAAAGGCCGGGCTGAGTAAATGCCGGTTCGTCTCCTTCATTATGGCCATGTTTTCGATAACAGATGAGATCAATCACCACATCCTTGCCAAATTTTTGCCGGTAATCCATGGCAAGGTTGATGGCATGAACAGCTGATTCAGGATCCTCACCATTTACGTGGAAAATCGGAGCGAGAATCATTTTGGCAAGATCCGAGGCGTATTCGGTTGAACGTGCATCCTGTGGCAGGGTAGTAAATCCAATCTGATTGTTGATGATGATGTGGATGGAACCACCTGTGTCGTATCCCCGCAACTGAGACATATTCAGTGTTTCAGCAACAACTCCCTGGCCGGCGAAAGCTGCATCACCGTGCATGAGCAGGGGAACAATTTTTTTCTTGGCATTCTCGTCTTCATTATGGTCCTGGCTTGCGCGGGCAGCGCCTTCAACTACCGGATTTACCGCTTCGAGGTGGCTTGGATTGGGCAGGAGTTCAACTTCAATTTTTTTGCCTTTATTGGTTTCATAAAATCCTTTGGAACCCAGGTGATATTTTACATCCCCCGATCCCTGGATGGTATCCGGATCGATGTTTCCTTCAAAATCAGCAAACACTTTCCGATACGGTTTATTCATCAGGTTTACCAGAATATTCAGGCGTCCCCGGTGTGCCATTCCCAAAAAGAACTTTTCAACATCAGTCTCTCCCGCACGATTGATTAAAAAGTGCATCATCGGGATGAGGGTCTCGGCGCCTTCCAGTGAAAATCGCTTATGGCCGATATATTTTTTATGTAGAAACTGCTCAAATGCCATGGCCTGATTCAGCTTATGCAAAATTACGCTGCGATCTTCTTTATTCAGGTCAGGCGTATTGGTTGTTGACTCCATTGATTCTCTGAGCCACTTGCGCTCTTCCAGATCCAGCAGGTGCATATATTCAGCACCGATGGTTCCACAGTAGGTATTTCTGAGGAGCTGCAGGATGTCCCGCAGTTTGGCAGTTTTTTTGCCACCCAACCCGTCACAGAAAAACTCGCGATCCAGATCCCAAAGAGTTAGCCCGTAATATTCGATATCAAGTTCGGGTCCCTGTTTGGGCTCAGTAGCGAGAGGATCAAGATTGGCCAGTACATGCCCGCGCATTCGGTACATGTTAATAAGCCGCCAAACGGCAATTGCCCGGCGATCCTGTTCCAGAGTATTTGCTCTTCCGCTTAGCTGACCTGCGTACTTATCATCTCCATAAGGGAACGGTTCATAAGGAATTTCCAGGTCAGTAAAAATTTGATGGTAAAATTCTTCCTGTCCGTTCAGCAGGTCATGAACCTTTTTCAGGAACATTCCCGATTCAGCACCCTGAATAATCCGGTGGTCGTATGTACAGGTCATAGTCATCACCTTGCTTACGCCAAGCTGGTTTAGCACATCCTGTGCCATCGACTGAAATTCGGCCGGATAGTTTATGGAACCGGTAGCAATAATCGCACCCTGGCCTTTCATCAGCCGGGGAACAGACGATACCGTCCCGATTGTACCCGGATTGGTGATACTGATGGTTGTTTCCTGATAGTCGGTGAGTTCAAGATTTCCATTTCTGGCTTTTTCAATCAGCTCGGAATAGGCATACAGAAATTCTTTAAAATTCATTTCGTTGACACCCTTGATATTGGGTACAACAAGATTTCGGGAGCCATCTCTTCCTTCAAGGTCTATGGCGATTCCGAGATTAATGTTCTCGGGAACCACACGATGGTGAGAGCCGTCTTTTTTTGCGTAATAAGAGTTGAGCGTTGGAAATTCTTCCATAGCCTTGATTACAGCCCATGCAATCAGGTGTGTAAAGGAGGCTTTGGGGTGACCATTTTTCAGCAAATGTGTGTTAATAATTGCCCGGTCTTCGGCCATCATTTTGACAGGAAGCACCCGCAGTGAAGTTGCAGTGGGCACATAGACACTCTCGTCCATATTATCCACAATTTTTGCGGATACCCCTTTAATTTTCTGCAGATCTGCAGTTTCAGGAATTTTTGGTTCTTCAGTTTTTGGTGCCTCTTTTTCCTTTTTTGGAGGAGCAGGTTTCTCCTTTGCAACCGGCGCACCATTTTCGTCCGGTTCGGGCATTTTGGCTTCCACGCCTTCCAGTTCATCAAAATAGTTTTTCCAATGGCTGGGAATGGTTTCCGGATTATCCTGATATTGTTTGTAAAGTTCTTCTACAAGTGCTGAGTTGGGTCCAAATACGGATTCGAGTGATTTCAAAACAGTATAGCCTTGATATTTAGATATGTTTGTAAATTTTCTTCAGACAGATGATCAGAAAATAAATATTTAAGTTGCTGAGATTTAACTGGAATAAATCTGCCTGGTTTGCATTAAATATAATTAAGTAAACTAAACATTATTACAATAAATTACGATGGATTTGTTGATGCATACTTCTAACAAAAAATGCAGTAAACCAATTTCTTTTCGATACAATTTTAAGGTATTTCAGAAGGTAAAAAAGTATTTATTGCCGGATTAGTATTCTTTATATTTT
>SKYV01000107.1 GCA_007127745.1 Balneolaceae bacterium | reverse complement strand
TCCATGGAAAGGTTTACAAGATTGCGCGTTCCCTCTACATTGTTCAGCACAGCCTGCTCCGGGTTCGATTCCATCAGCGGAACGTGTTTATGAGCCGCCGCATGAAAAACAACCTCCGGCTTATCTTCCGCAAAAATACGGTCCATCGACTGGTAGTCTCTGACATCGGCAATTCGAATCGAATAATCCAGTTCAAAATGATTAAAATCGATCTCGTTAATGAGATTGTGAATGCTGTTTTCGCCACGTCCCAAAAGTATCACATGCTTTGGGCTGAACCGTGACAATTGCTTCACAATTTCCGATCCGATGGATCCGCCAGCCCCCGTAACCAAAATCACCTTACCTTCAATATAATCTTCAATTAAAGAGGTGTTCAGATGAACCGGTTTGCGCCTCAGAAGGTCTTCCACATCCACACTTCTGATCTGATTGATGGTAACTTTACCACTGATCAGATCATAAATACTCGGAATAATTCTGTATTTGGCCCTGGTTTTGCTGGCGTTGTTTACCACGCGCCGTATAACCTTTCCCGACTCCGAAGGCATGGCAATCAAAATTTCATCAATTCTGTGATTGATAACAGTCTCTTCCATATCATCAATATTGCCAACCACCGGCAGCCCCAGAAACTTCTGGCCGTGTTTCGATTTGTCATCATCCAGAAAAGCTACGGGCTTCATGCCCGCTTCGGGATGCCTCAGCATTTCACGTACGGCCATATTTCCACTCTCACCGGCTCCGGCAATTAACACTCTGTGAATTTCTTTGATTTTTTTCTTTTGGGGATTCCAGTACACCATAAAAAACCGGGTTCCCACTCTTATGCCGGAAAGAATTAAGAGGGAAAGAAAAAATTCGATAATGGGAACCGAAAGAGGAATGGCTACCTGCGGGCGGATCACCAGGCTGGCCGTCAAAAACAGAAATGAAATCAGAGAAACGGACTTAATCAGGGCAAACAGATCCCGAAAACCGGTATTTCGCCACGATTGCCGGAATGTAGCAAACCAGTAAATTGCCGCTGTTTTTACAATGAAAAGGTAAAATGTAGTTTCCAGCACTACATTTTCGTAACCGGACAGATCTCCATCCAGCCGTAACAGAAAAGCAATAACTGTAACAGATGTCCAGGTAATAATCTCTACGAAAAACTTCCAGAGATCTCTGTAATCAGTAATTTTTTTTAGCATCTATAAATGAATGTCTGCACATGTGCGCATGCTCATGAATGTTTAAAAACTTTATAGCTGTATAAATTAACAAATTATTTACTATTATTTTGAATCAGTTCTGTTTCCCGATTCATCCTTTCCGGATCTTTATATTAGTGCCTCAAGAACCGTCAGTTTATACATCTATAGTGAATTGAACCCAGCTCAAACACCGTAATAATCCCGGTACCAATCAATAAAATACCGGACTCCTTCCCGAACGCTTACCTGTGGTTTAAATCCTGTCAATTCAAACAGATCATCCACATAAGCCCAGGTTTTTGGCACATCACCGGGCTGAATTTCCATCATATTTTTCTCGGCTACAATCCCGAGATTTTCTTCAATTTCACTGATAAAATCCATCAGTTTAACCGGGCTGCCGTATCCTATGTTGAACAACTGAAAAGGTGCTGTTGAGTTATCGGGCTTGTCATCCATTCCTTCTCCGGATTTTGAACCGGAAGGAGCTTTTGAAATCAATCGGCTGACTCCTTCAACAATATCATCGATATAGGTAAAATCTCTGGCCATTTTGCCGAAGTTATACACATCGATCGGTTTTCCTTCAACCATTGCTTTCGTGAAAAGAAACAGGGCCATGTCGGGCCGCCCCCACGGGCCGTAAACGGTAAAAAAGCGCAAGCCTGTTGTCGGGACACCAAAAAGATGAGAATAGGTATGCGCCATCAGCTCATTCGATTTTTTACTTGCAGCATACAAACTTACCGGGTGATCAACCCTGTCGGTGGTTTTAAAAGGCATCTCCTTATTGGTGCCGTACACCGAGCTTGAAGAAGCATAAATCAGATGTTTCACCTGTTGATGACGGCACCCCTCCAGAATATTTAAAAACCCGGTGATGTTGCTGTCCATATAACTCTGCGGATTTTCGAGACTGTAGCGCACCCCGGCCTGGGCTGCAAGATTGATAACTACATCGAATTTTTCAGCTTCAAACAGAGATGAAACAGCATCACTATTTACAAGGTCTGTTTTTATGAACCGGTAATTGGGGTGTTTTTTGCTGTCCACAACGGTATCATCCGGTGTGGAATAAATTCCGGTATCTTTCAGCCGGTCTTTCTTCAGGTTCACATCATAATAATCGTTAATGTTATCCAGGCCAACAACATCCACATCCTGTTTCAGTAGTTTTTTGGCCAGGTGAAAACCGATAAAACCTGCCGTACCGGTGATAAGTATTTTCATATTTAGAATTTTCTGCGAATTAACTGCTTTTGCAAATAAGGCGGTTACCTTACTTACGAATTTTTCAGATGAATCAGGTCGTTATTAATGATGATCCATCAAGCTTTCCACACATGACCGTTTTTCTGTCTGATGTGTTTCATTGCGTTTCTTGTGTCAACAATCAGGCTGTTCCAGTCCGATAATTTTTTGTAATCAATTTCTGTATGATTGGTTGAAATGACAATCACATCAAAACTTCCAATGGTTTCTTTATCCCAGATTACAGATTTCGTGCCGGCCCAGTGAGAGTGTTCCCTGGATGGTTTAATTTCAGGCACATATGGATCATAATACGACACGATCCCCCCCAGTTCGCTGAACGAATCCATCAATTTGTAGGTCGGAGATTCCCTGTCGTCATCCACATCGGGTTTGTAGGCGAGGCCAATCAATAAAATTTTGCTGCCGTTAATCGCTTTTTTTACGGAGTTTAGTGCTTTCGTCGTTCGCTGAACCACATAATCGGGCATCGAGGTGTTGATCTCACCGGCCAGTTCAATAAACCTTGTATTCTGCTCAAACTCTCTGGCTTTCCAGGTCAGGTAGAACGGATCAATCGGGATGCAGTGTCCGCCAAGGCCCGGGCCGGGAGTAAACTTCATAAATCCAAACGGTTTGGTTTCGGCAGCATCAAGAACTTCATGCACATCAATATCCATCTCTTTAAAAACCACCTTCAATTCGTTCACAAGAGCAATATTCACAGACCTGAAAATATTTTCAGTCAATTTCACTGCTTCAGCCGTTTTGGTATCGCTGACGGGAACGGTTTGCACAATGGCTGTATCGTACAGATCACATGCCAGCTTTAGTGCATCTTTTCCGTGGCCGCCCACCACCTTTGGAATTCGTGCGGTGTTAAAATCTGTATTTCCGGGATCTTCCCGTTCGGGGCTGTAGGCTACATAAAAATCTTTACCGGCTTTCAACCCGCTGCCTTTTTCCAGGATGGGAATAATGAGCTCTTCGGTGGTGCCTGGCCAGGTGGTAGATTCGAGAATAACAAGCTGGCCCTTTCTGAGGTACTTTGCAATAACCTCCGTTGTGTTTTTAACAAACTTCATATCCGGTTCACGGTGGCCGTCCAGCGGAGTTGGCACACACATCAGCAGGGCATCTGCCTCAACCATTCGTTCAAAATTGGGTGTGGCATCACACAAATCTGAATCAGCCAGAGCCTGCATCTTGTCCTTACCGAGGTGTTTAATGTAGGGTGTGCCGGATTTTATACAATTCACTTTTTTTTCATCAATATCGAAGCCGAGCACCGGCATATTTTTTTGGTGGAAGGTCCACATCAGCGGCAGCCCAACATATCCCAGGCCTATAATTCCAACTTTATACTCTCTGTTCTGAATTTTTGTCTGCAGTGCCTCTATAGTCATTTACCTTTTTTTAGTTTATCTAATTTTACCGCCTGAATATAAGCTTCTTGTGAAGAATTGAGAAATGAAAATTCCGATGTTTTGATCATGATCAGACTTGTTAAATCATCACAACAAAATCGGCATAAAAGCCCGGCAGAAGGTTCTTTATCCGGGTTTGGCTACTCCTGATCGGCCAGCTCTTTGACTGATTTTTTATTACCGTTTAATCCGTTTATTTCGCCATTAAATGTATAGGTGGGCACCAACTGTTTGATAACTCCCCGGATCGCCTCATGATTATTGTATTTCATCTCACGATTGAGGCTGGCAAGCATCATTTCCAGCTCTTTATTGCTGAGCACTTTGCCGCAAATGGCTTTATGGATCAATTTATGATTGGTACTTAATACTCCCTCTTCAGCCTGCAACAGTTCTTCAAACATTTTTTCACCCGGCCGAAGCCCGATGAATTCAATATCGATATCTTTATCCGGAACAAGCCCGTGCAGCTGAATCAATTGTTTGGCCATATCAAGAATTTTAACCGGCTCGCCCATGTCGAGTACAAATACCTCTCCCCCTTTGCCCATTTCACCGGCCTGCATCACCAGAAGTACAGATTCGGGGATAGTCATAAAATATCGTTTAACCTCAGGGTGGGTGATGGTAATCGGTCCGCCATTTCGGATCTGGTCAATAAAAATTGGCACCACAGAACCACGTGATCCCAGTACATTTCCAAACCTCACAGCAATAAATTTCGTCAGGCACAGCTCGTTATAAGAGAGACAAATTTCTTCGGCAATGCGCTTTGTGGCTCCCATAATGTTAGTCGGGTTAACCGCTTTGTCGGTAGAAATCAGCACAAATTTATCGACTTCATGTTTGCAGGCAAGACTTGCCAGCACGCGGGACCCCTCAACATTCACCTTTACAGCCTCGTCGGGAAAGGCTTCCATCATAGGAACGTGTTTATATGCAGCGGCGTGGAAAATAACATCCGGTTTTTCATCCTCAAAAAGCTGGTCGATGCGCTCTTCATCCAGAATATTGGCCACACAGGGTTCTACACATTTGTCCGAATTTTGAAACTCTTTTTGAATGTAAAACACTTCGGTTTCGTCGATATCCAGAGCAATCAACTTTTTTGCATCGAGGCTTGCGCACTGGCGCACAATTTCTCGCCCGATGGAGCCGCCTGCACCTGTTATAAGCACGGTTTTGCCCATCAGGCTCGATCGGATCGACTCCAGGTCAATTCTGGCAGGCTCACGGCCCAAAATATCATCAATACTGATCTCGCGGATATTTTTCACTCCAACAGGATCATCGGATAGCAAATGGAATGAAGGCAGCACCTTCACTTTCAGCTTCGGGGTGATGCCCTTAACTTTTTCAATGACGGTTTTTAGTTCGGGCTTGGGTAGCGAGGGGATGGCAATTATCAGTTCATCCACGTCACTGTACCGTAAAAACTGATACATTCTGCGGCGGTCTCCCTTAACCGGGATACCGTGCATAGATAATCCGTGAAGCTTTTCAGAATCATCAAAAACTGCAATAATATTTAAATTCCAGTGCCGGTGCCGGGTAATATCCCTCATAATCTGATCGGCAGCATTCCCTGCACCAAATACAATAGCACGTTTTTTAAGCTGCGGCTTTTTCAGCACTTCTTTACTCATTCTCTTGCTGATTCTGAATGCACCTACAAACAGAATACTTTGAAAGAAAACAAGTGCAATAAACGCTACATGGAATGTTGTTAACATACCGGCTATAAAGAAAAATCCGAGATAAATCAGGGAGGAAACAGCCAGCGAATTTACAATCATCATCAACTCTCTAAGGCTGGTAAACCGCCAGCTTACCTGATACATTTTAAATAAACCCAGAAACGTAATTGATAAAA
The DNA here is from genome assembly GCA_007127745.1 of Balneolaceae bacterium. Taxonomy (GTDB): domain Bacteria; phylum Bacteroidota; class Rhodothermia; order Balneolales; family Balneolaceae; genus Rhodohalobacter. The sequence goes on along the minus strand of SKYV01000107.1, from coordinate 392 downwards.
GAGTGATGGCAAGGGAGCTGATGGCCGGAAATGGATAGGCAAAATCTGAAACCGAATTAATAATGAGATAGGAAAACAAAGAGGCTAAAAAAATTGCTGCTGCGTCGCCCGCTATGAAGAATATGGCGCGAGTAAAATAGTTCTTTAGCAAACTCATTGAGTTATTTTATAATGATTTAGTCAGATTTAGCATCCAGCCGGTCACTGTAGACATAACGTAAAACAAATAATATAGTAAAATGACTGACTAAATGTTTCAAAAAGATTATCGATCATTGAACCAAACTCTGCTACATTAGTCGGGTGGTTTTTATTTTGAGGTGTTGAAGTAAATATTCTGCAGATTGTGCCTTAGCCTCCGATCCGCTGGCGGATCAAATATGAATAACCCC
>SKYV01000178.1 GCA_007127745.1 Balneolaceae bacterium | reverse complement strand
AATTTGAGAAGGTTTGAAATCAAATTTGTGTTTAACCAGAGATGGCGCAAGCGTCTCGCTTGTGCCATTCATACAACACGTACCATCATTGGCAAAGCACACACAGGATGTTTGCGCTATGACAGTTGAAATACCATGTCTTGTGTTAAATCCACTCTCTCGGATTTTTTAACACATCAAGCAGTTTTTCTTCACCGGAGCCGGGTATAGGTTTAAAATCATAATCCCAGCGAACGCGGGGCGGAAGGCTCATAAAAATGGATTCGATGCGGCCTTTGGTTTTCATGCTGAACAAGATTTCAAGATCGTGCCCAGGTTGAGAGCCGCAAATGCCCACGGAAAAAAATCACCTTTCTATACATTGGATTTATCTAATTTGGCTTGTCAGTATGTTGATATCTTCTCTTTGGGACTCCGTGATACTTATTTTTGAGTTTGTAAGAGTGTTGTACGATTTGTGGGTTTTCATAAATTTCGTAGTTGCTGGAAAAATGGATGTTTATCTCGTATGTGAAATTAAAACAAAACTATGCAGCTCATTATTTTTGCTTTGGCTTAATTGTTAAAAAATCTTAAAGATTTTAGATAAGATGGTATTGATATATTAAAAAATTTATATTTAAATAAGCCATCCGACCAATCTTTGATATTTTAAAATCAAGTGGGTTGCTAAAAGTAAACTTAAGAGCAAAATATGAACTGATTGGGGACTGCATAAAAAAACCTAACTGACAAACATTAAACAGAATTACAGGCCCACTTTTTAGTAAAAGTCAACGATTACTAACAACCTGGCAAATCTATATAGTTTTTGAGCAGTCATTTTTGGCGCCTTTAATGCAAAAACACCCTTAAATTAAATACTTTTTTCTGATTCGATTATGGTTAAGAGGTTCAATGTGGGCAATAGTTGCAAAACTTTGAGAAAGGTGCTATCAGCATTTTTTTTAATAGGTGTTGTAACTATACATTATACCACAAATGTAAAAGCTCAAGATGTTGATAATATTGATGTTTATGTAAGCCCGCCGGAAATCATGGAGTATAACCTGGGTGGGCAATATAACCCGGTAACGGAAACCTTTTCCGGATTAAATCCGCTAAATACAAGCTGGGCGCCTTTACCAAACGGATACGTTTCAGTTATAGGGATCTATTATCAGACAGCTGGAAATTCTCAAGTACAGGTAGATGACAATTATGGTGCAGGAACCGAGGATTACATGTCGATTGGGCGAGACGGTGTTGTAACACTGGAACTAAATGAGTCCACAAGATATTTTGGGTTTGCATGGCCTGCCGGGGATAATGGAAATGAGGTGGAAGTCAGGCGTAATGGTGTTTCACTGTTTACACTTGTTACAAGTGATATTGTGGAATTTCTGCCAAATGACAATACTACAAGAACCACAATTAAGGGTGAAACTTTTGAAACCAGTGATTATTATGGTAAACCGGCACCGCCCGGGCAGGACCAGAATTCAGGTGAACCGTACGCATATATTCATTTTATTGCATCCGAAGGGCTTTCGTTTGATGAAATTATATTTCGGCATGTGTCAGGAGGGCGGTTTGAAACAGATAACCACACCATAACAAATTTAGTGCCCGAAGTGGGTGTCGTGCCGGAGTTAATTGAAGTTTACACTCAAACACCACCAGAGGCAAATGATGATGAATCATTTGGAAACCAAGCTGGAAACCCTGTAACTATCAATGTATCAGAAAATGATACTGATGGATCAAGGGATGGACAGGCAATTGAAGTTCAAACTATACCCGTAGATCCGTCAACGATTGTTTTTACCGGAGAACTGCCTGATGGAAGCATTGCATCCAATAACGATCAAACCCTGACTGTACCAGGCGAGGGAGTATGGGATGCTGATACGCAAGGATTCGTTACTTTTACACCAGATCCTGATTTTGTGGGTGATCCCACACCGGTTCAGTACCGAATCAGCGATGTAAGTGGGTTAGCATCAAATATTGCGACAATAACCGTTCAGTATATTGCCACTTTAACGTTAACAGCCGATTCCGGCTGGCGCACGCTCTCATCACCTGTAGCAGGACAAACCTACCGTGAGTTTTTTGAAGGATTTGGCGGCAACGGTCTATGGACCCAGGGGAAAGCAATTATCGGAGCACGCCATGATGGAGGTTTTCCAAATGTATACACCCTGGATGAAAATGGTAATGATTGGGAAGCAATTCAAAATTTGACTGAACCCATACCGGCCGGCAGCGGATTTTTAATGATGGTGTATACAGATGATGATTATGGAGTTACCGGTTCATGGAATAAAACGGCAGCATTTGATGCAGTGGAAAACCAGGCTCCGCTTACTGTAAATCTTCCCAACATATCCGGAGTAGGTGATGATGGATATAATATTCTTGGGAATCCGTTTAAAAACAGGATTTCATTCGACAGGCTAAACAAGAATGACATTACAGGAACCTTATGGGTTTATGATCAGAATCAATCGAACTGGATTTCCTGGAATGGAAATATTGGGGATGTTACAGAAGGAATCATTGACCCGTTTCAGGGATTTATTGTCCGAAATGTAGAATCTGCTTCGAATCCGTTTGTTGAATTTACCCAGGAAAGTAAGGCTGCTGGCCCCGGAAAAGGTTTTGTGGGGAAAGCGCAGGAAATCGGGCTTAAATATATACGCCTTGGTGTTGAGGGCGAAGGCCTGTACAATTCGGTGTGGCTGCAATTTTCTGAAAATGGTAACACAACCCAGGTTGCCGATGACGCCTTGAAGCTGAGATCTCTGGATTCAAATACTGCAACCCTTTCTTCAGTAAAAAAAGATGAAACACTGCTCGATATTGGACATTTTCCGCTTCCGGATGAGAAGTCAGCTATCCCGATTCAGTTTTCAGCAACTAAATCCGGTTCGTTTATCCTTAGTTTTACAGACGTAAATCTTACACCTGGTACCGAACTATACCTGCATGATCTGCAAACAGGTATGAAAACTTTAATCGCTGAAAATGCTCAATATACATTTATGTTAAACCGGGTAAACAAACAAATTGAGAATAACGGCTATTTGAATTTTCCAACAAAGGCTGTATCCACTGGTGAAACAAGGTTTGCAGTTACGGCAGAGGCGCCGGGTAGCCAGGAATTGCCAAGTGCGGTTACATTAGGCCAAAATTATCCAAATCCCTTCAACCCTACCACCATAATATCCTATCAGTTACCGGAGAGCAGCCACGTAACCCTGGATGTGTTTGATATGAGCGGTCGAAGGGTGGCAAACCTGGTTGAAGGGCAGGTTCAGGCCGGCAGTCATCAAATCATATTTGATGGCTCAAATCTCTCAAGCGGTGTGTACGTGTACCGTCTTCAGGCCGGTTCAACAGTATTGAGCAAAAAGTTGACATTGATAAAATAAAATTGATCAAACATCTGAGTAAACAAAATCTGTAATTTGAATCGATTGAAGCCGAAGGCGGAATAATGCCATTCAAAATTAAAAGAAAGAGTAGAAGAGTTGCTATCGGTAAATGTGGATCAAGCCCACACTCTTGGATTTTTTAACACATCAAGTAGTTTTTCTTCCCGGGAGCCTGCCTTTGGCTGAAAATCATAATCCCAGCGAACACTAGGCGGCAGGCTCATAAAAATGGATTCGATGCGGCCTTTGGTTTTTAGGCCGAAGAGGGTGCCGCGGTCGTGGATCAGGTTAAATTCCACATAACGGCCCCGGCGGATCTCCTGCCAATATTTTTGATCGGCAGTGTAAGGTTCATCTGCCCTTCTCTTCACAATGGGCAGATATGCATCCAGAAAAGCTGAACCGGTATCTTCGGTAAATGCGTGCCAGTCAGCCAGTGAGCGATTGTCATCCTCCCGCAGATAATCAAAAAAGAGCCCACCGATGCCCCGGGCTTCACCCCGGTGCGTGTTGAAGAAGTAGTCATCACACTGTTTTTTAAACCGTGAATAAAGATCGTTTCCGTGCTTGTCGCAAGCATTTTTTAAAACGTAGTGAAAGTGCTTCGCATCTTCCATCCACAGATAATAGGGGGTCAAATCAGCTCCTCCGCCAAACCATCCATCCACACGATGTTCCATCTTTTCGTCATCGTATAGTTCAAAATAGCGGAAATTGGCATGTACGGTGGGCACCATCGGGCTTTCGGGGTGAATGACCAGCGAGATTCCCCCGGCCCAAAACCAGCCTTCTTCTACGCTGAAGTGTTTTTTGATGGGATCAGGCAGCTCTCCGTGAACGGTAGATATATTCACACCGCCCTTTTCAAACACATCCCCTTTTTCGATTACCCGGGTTCGCCCGCCTCCGCCACCGTCTCTTTCCCAGAGATCTTCCCGGAATTTTTCTTTCCCGTCGATCTCTTCCAGGGCCGTACATATTTCATCCTGAAGATTTTCAATGAATTCTGTGAACTGTTGTTTGATTTCAGGCATTGGCTATTTTTTTAAAGGCAGAAGGCAAAAGGCCCCGATGGATCAGGATCGCGGAAAGCACGCGACAAAAGGCTGTTTTTACTTCAAAAGGTATAGCGCAAACGTCTCGTTTGTGCTACTGTCAAACGGGCTAACTAAATGGCGCAAACAGCCTGTACTGAGCCTGTCGAAGTATTCCGTTTATGCCATTCATACAACGCGTATCCATCATTGGAGAAGCACAAACAGGGCACAAACAGGATGTTTGCGCCATATCTTATGTTCAAATTTGCGATATTAGTGTATCCTTTTCACTTTTGCCTTCTGCCTTTTCACTTTCCATAATTTTTCACTGTATCCACAAAAGCTCTGGCGTGGTCAACGGGTATATTGGGCAAAATTCCGTGTCCCAGGTTGGCGATGTACCGCTGTGTTCCAAACCGCTGAATCATTCGTTTGGCCTTTTTTTCAATCTCCGGAATGGGTGCCAACAGTTGCGTGGGGTCAAAATTTCCCTGCAGGGTAATGGAGTTGCGGGTTTTTTCCCGTGCAAATTCGGGGGAAATCACCCAGTCGATGCCCAGGGCCGATGCACCACTTTTAAAACTGAGTCGCTCCAAAGCATACCAGGCGCCTTTGGCAAAGAGGATGACCGGAACCTCTTTTATGGCGCCGGTAATTTCCATCAAATAAGGAAGTGCCCATTCATTAAAATCATCCGGACTTAAAATTCCTGCCCATGAATCGAAGATCTGCACAGTCTGTGCACCGGCACGGATCTGCGCTTGAAGGTAATCGATAGTGGCTTTGGTTAGTTCTTTCATCACATGACGCGATGCATCCGGGTGCTGGTAGAGAAAGGCTTTGGCCTTGTCAAAATTTCTGGAGCCTTCTCCCTGAACCATATAGCAAAAGAGTGTCCACGGTGCACCGGCAAACCCGATTAGCGGAACCCGCCCATTCAGTTCCATTCGCGTAAGAGTGATGGCTTTCATCACGTGATCCAGCTTTTCGGCTACATCTTCGGCGATAACGGCAAACGCATCATCTTCATTTTGGATCGGGTTTCCCATCACCGGCCCTTTTCCGGGAACAAGCTCTACGTCAATGTTCAGTGCCTGCGGTACCGTTAAAATGTCGGAAAAAATGATGGCGGCATCCGGCTCAAGTTCGTCAATCGGCTGGATGGTGATTTCACAGGCCAGTTCGGGTGTTTCAACCCGTTCAAAGAATGAATATTTTTTTCGCAGCTCCATATACTGAGGCAAATATCGGCCGGCCTGGCGCATCATCCAAACGGGTGGGCGTTCTACTTTTTCTCCTTTTAGTGCCCTGAGAAAGAGGTCGTTTTTTAGTTTGGGGAAGTTTTGGGACATTTTGAATTCGATAAAATTATTTGATCTGATGATACGGTTTTTATGCCTGTTTCTGAATGATTAAAATTTGCAACAAAGTCACGGAAATTTTAGGCAGTGATCATATGATTATCTCTTCAAAAAATGAGTGGAAATCCCTAAAGATAAGATGAGGGCCTTTATTTTTTTAACCGCAAAAGGCGCAGTGAAACGCAGAGATTTATTCGAAACTGCCGGGTTCATTGTTTAAGATTCTTGTTGTAATAAAAATTTTTATTCATCCCCCAGTTCGCTCCGCTCACTTTCCCCCTTCGAAGGGGGAAGGCGCCGTAGGTGCCGGGGGATGACTGTTTGGCAATGTTTTCAATAAAGTTCAATATTTTCTTATAGCATCAGACTAACAGTAACAAGTATATTTAAAAGACTTTTAGCCTAATTTTTCTATCCAATACATAATTTCACGTTCAACATTTTCAAGATCCTTCATCACTTCGTGATCGGTAAAACGCAGAATTTTAAAGCCTTTATCTTCAAGCTCTTTCTGGCGCTTTAAATCTTTTTTCCATTGTTGTTCAAAATTGTGGGAATATCCATCAAGTTCAATGATTAGCTGAAGATCTTTACACATAAAATCAGCAATATAATGTAGAATAGGCCGCTGCCTGAGAAAAGTATAGCCTGTATATTTTCCTCTCAAAACTTCAGTCCATAATCTGATTTCAGCCCTGGTTGAATTTTTTCGCAGTAGCCGGGCTAACTCTTTAAGATTCGTGTTGTAATAAAAATTTTTATTCATCCCCCAGTTCGCTCCGCTCACTTTCCCCCTTCGAAGGGGGACATATTAAGTTTCATTTAACACCTGAGCAACAAACTCTAACAGGGTTTCCGTATTCGGTTCCGGTGAAATGTGAACGTGTTTCCCGGTTTCGATGCTGAGTTCTTCTGCGGTGGTACTGCCAATAGCAAAGAGTTCGGGAAGTTGTTTGTTCAGAAATCCGCCGCTGCTTCGGAATGCCTGCACGGCACTCGGGCTGTAGAACAGGAGGCCGTCAACCGGGGTTTGCGGAATATTCATGTTGTTCAGAATGGTTTTGTACACTACCACGTCCCGAACGTGAATGTCGGCATCCTGCAGAAACTGACGGAACTCATCCCGGCGCTTATCACCGCAAAAATGGAGCACTTTTGCACTTTTCATTTCAGGGTCTTTCGAAAAATCTTCCACTATCTTTTGAGCCAGACCAGCGCCATCCTGTTGGTTCGGGGATTCGGCTTTCAGCCCGATCTTTTCCAGAGCTTCTGCCGTTTTTTCACCGACTGCATAAACGGGAACATTTTCGGGGGTCTCGGCACCTGATTGCCTGTACTGGTCAAATGCTTCCACTCCGTTCTGGCTGGTGAATGCAAAAACCGGATTTTGAGTGTTTCGCAGGATGGTATTAACGGTAAACCAGTCGGAACGAAATTCAATACGGATAGCCGGTTCAATCACAACATTCAGTCCAAGCTCTTCAGCCAGTTGAATTTGTTCGTCAGACAGTTCTCGTGTTACAAGTATATTGATTGGTTTAGTCATCTAAAATAATTTAGTAAAGTGTCTATGTCTTTTCTCCGAGAACTAAGCCCGTTTGGAAAAGTTGATCCCGATGCCTCAAGATTTTTCAGTATAATTTAGTTTAGTCATTCAAAGATATTTATGGTTTAGGAGGTCAAAGAAGACTGTTTACTTCAGATTAATTAGTAATAAAATTTGAATGAATTATTGGATTGATTTAAAAAAATCCGCTTGCGGATGACCAATGTTATAGCCCCGGATTTCAATCCGGGGATCAAGATGGACATTGATTGTGACAAGTGCCGTAGGTACGAACGATCTGGTTGTTGGATCGTGCCATCTGCACAATCCGCATAAAACCCACATCACCACAAATCCATCCTCTGAGATGGATCGTGCCTACGGCACTAAAATAGAGGTAGCTCATTTTAACCCCGGATTGAAATCCGGGGTTATGAAATCGGCTATGCCTAACGGCATATTTTATGGCAATAATGAAAATGAATATAAATAAGGTTTTCATTTATTAGTAATCTACTAAAATAAACTCCCTCTAAAAAATTCTTGATGCGCGGAAAGCAGTTGACAGTTGAGAATTTTGGCTACTGTCAATTGTCAACTCTACATCGACAAATTAAAATTACCTTAAGTGACTATTCAGACAAACCTGGTTGTTATCTGCCTTTCATCTCTTCTACCAGTTTGTCGGCTCCCTGAGCAAGGAGTTTCCGGGCAGCTTTGCGTCCCAGCCCTTTAGCATTATCAACTGCTGATGTTAATTCAATATCGTACTGGAGAGTTCCATCGGTTTTAAGAGCAACAGCCTGCAGGGTCAGATGGTTTTCTTCAATCCAGGCGTAGGCACCAACCGGAGCACTGCAACCGGCCTCCATTTCATTCAGCAGTTCCCGTTCAATGGCCGTGCACAGTTCGGTTTCATAGTGGTTCAGGCTTTTGGTGATCTCAAACATTTCGGAATCATCTTCACGGATCATAACAGCCATCGCGCCCTGGGCCGGAGCGGGGATCATCCAGTCGAGAAATTGGGTGATGTGATGCTCAAGGTTGATCCGCTTCAGGCCTGCTGCGGCAAAAATGGCACCGTGCCAGGCATTTTCCTGAACTTTCCGCAGCCGTGTATTCACATTTCCGCGGATATTGGTGATGGCATGGCGCGGATATTTATGGAGCCACTGTGCCTTGCGCCGGTTGCTGCTTGTGGCAATGATGGCCTGAAGTTTTTCATCTTCCAAAAAAGTATCGCCATCAGGCGCCACCAGGGCATCCCGGGGATCTTCCCGCTCAAGCACTGCAGATACAGTGAGTGGCAGCGGATTTTCGGTGGGGAGGTCTTTGTATGAATGAACAGCCAGGTCGATCCGGTTTTCCAGAAGTGCATCGTCGAGAGCTTTGGTAAACACTCCTTTTCCACCCATTTCCGTCAGAGGGGTGGTGAGGTCGAGATCTCCGCGAGATTTCACATGGATCAGTTCGGTTTGATGGCCAGCCTTTTTTAACTGATAAGAGACTGTTTCGGCCTGCCAGACAGCAAGTTCACTGTCACGGGTGCCAATTCGTACAGTTTTAGTCATGGCCATTTTGCTGTTCGAGCTTGAACATCTGTTTTACCATTTCAGCAACTTCTTGCGAGTGGTGATTTTCCCGAAGATGTTCGATGCTGTAGGCGGCCAGTTTGTTTACAATCCGGCGGGTCATATTCTCAATTTTGTCAAAATCGTCGGTCTCAATTTTGTTTTTGAAAAAATTGAGCTCTTCTTCGCGAATACTCTCAAACTTCTTGGTGAGTGCCTTGATGGTGGGAACTACTTTCTGTTTATTTAACCAGAGCTTATAGTTTGAAAATTCGTCTTCTATGATTTGTTTAACCAGAGGCACTTCTTGCTCTCTATTTTTGTAGGCTTCATCTGTTACATCACTCAACATATCCATGTTAGCCACGTCAACAAAATCGAGTGAGGCTACTTTTGGGTCGATATTTCGGGGCACGGAAAGATCGAGCATGATTTTGAATCTGGGATTTTCGATAGACGGCAACATGTGCTCGGGACGAATTACCGGTTCAGATGCGCCTGTGGCAACAATCACCAGATCGGATTGGGCTATTTGTTCTGGCAGCTCATCTATATCAGCCACTTCAAGATTGTATTTTCCGGCCACAAATTCTGCCCGGTCCCGGGTACGGTTAATTAGTGTGAGCTTGCTGGCGCCCAGGTTTACCAGGTTTTTACAGGTAACTTTTCCAATTTTGCCAGTGCCCACCAGCAAAATATTTTTGTTGATCAGATTTTCGAAGGTACGGGTGGCAAATTTTACTGCAGCATAGGCAACGGTGGCGGCTCCGTGGCCGAGGGAGGTTTCATGTCGCGAGCGTTTATGAGCCCTGAAAACATGCTGGATTAATCGGTGCGTTTCTCCGGAAATCATATTTTCGGAAGCCGCATATTCATATCCTTCTTTCACCTGTTTTACAATCTGAAGATCTCCGAGAATCTGCGAATCGAGCCCGGTAGCTACATTAAAAAGGTGTTGAATGGCCCGCTTTCCTTCCAGTTCAAATCCAAATTTATGAAATTCGTCGAGGTTGCCGTGGCTGTAGGTTGTTAGCAGCCGGATGAGTTCGCTTGTGGTGGTTCCCTGAGAAAATACTTCTGTTCGGTTGCAGGTAGAAACAATAAACAGGCTGTTAATTCCTTCGCGCCGGGCGCCTTCAAGCATCAATGCCTGTTTTTCGGAATCAAGGCTAAACTTTTCCCTGATCTCTACAGGAGCATCCCAGTGATTGATTCCAATCGTCGTAAAATCCTGAATTGTTGGATGAACCATCCTTTACGCAGTTGCTGATTTCCTGGTTTTGTTTACTGTATTATCCCATTGAACGGCTTCAGCCGGAATTTCATGTCTCAGGCAGTGCAGAGTTTCTTCGGCCAGTGCTTTTATAAAGTCGGGGTGATCGTTAATTCCCTTCATAACCTCGAAATTTTCAAACTCAAATCCTTCTTCTTCCATGTCTTCTACCAGCTCAACTCCCAATTCATACAACGTTTCAATATGATCGGTTACAAATGCAACAGGCACCATTAAAAAGTTTTTAATTCCATACTCAAGATGCCGCTGAACAAGATCCTCAGTATTGGGTTGAGTCCACTTTTGTGGCCCCACTCTTGATTGATAACTGAGCCAGTACGGGTTTTTAACTTCCCGCCGGGCCATAACGGCTTCCATCGTTTCCTTTATCTCTGTAGTATATGGGTCACCGCTTCGAACTTCAAGCAGAGGCGTACCATGTGCACTGAAAATCAAATGCGTTTTTCTGCGGGTATCACCGTCCATTTTTTCAAGTGCTTCGTCTATACGAGCATTAATTGACCGCAGGTAACTCTCATTAAGATAATAGTTTTTTACGTGAAACTCTTTCCATGGTTTGCCGCCATTTGGGAATTTTTTGTTCAGGGTTGTTTCCCAGTCACGGAAACTGCTTCCGGTGGTGGTCCACGAAAATTGTGGGTATAAGGGCATTAAAACCGTATGGGTGATTCCATCTTCAGCCATGTCGTCCATTATCTGGTCGGCAAAAGGAAGCCAGTAGCGCATGCAGGTGTAAACCGTCACATCATGGTCGGGCAGAATTTTTTTGAAATATTTTTCCAGTGTGCGCCGCTGCAGTTCCGTAAGCCCGTTAATGGGAGAGCAGCAATCGGAAACAACTTTGTTTTGGCGGTTAAAACAGTGCTTGTTACCGGTGCAGCCGTTCGGGCAGCCATTTATCTCTTTGTAATCTTCAGCAACATTGGGCGCTCTGAATTTGGATATCAGTTTGGCAAACAGGTTCTGTGTGTTACCGCCTCCAAGTTTAATGATGTCTTCGTCTTTGAACAGGTTTTCGAGAAAAATCCTGACGTTATCCTCATGGGTGGGGCCACCCAAATTCATTAAAACAATACCTATTTTCATTGTAAAATATTTTAGCTGCACAGGGTGAAATTACAATCGTGAAAAGAACGATTTTTATGTGAAGAATTCGTGAAGAAATCCCTTTTTAACCAATTTTCCAGATAATTCCGGATATGGTTGCCCAAAAACTTTAACCGGCGGGCAGAGTAAACCAAAATTTCGATCCTTTTCCGGGTTCACTTTCCACAAATATATCAGATCCGTGGGAATTCAGAATACTTTTTACCACAGCCAGGCCAAGCCCGGTGCCTCCTTTGTCGCGCGAGCGTGCCTTATCTGTGCGGTAAAAACGGTCGTACAGCCGGTCGAGGTGTTCTTCCGAAATCCCGATACCGGTGTCTTGCACGGCCACTTCAATCCCGTCTTCTTTCATTTGTGCCGAAATTTCTACTGATCCTTCATTGGTAAATTTGATGGCATTGGTTACCAGGTTGTCCAGCACCTGCTCAATTTTATCAGGATCGGCAACAACAATGAATGATTGATTCTTTGTTTTCAGCTCCAGCCCTTTATCTTTGGCCTCCTGTTCATGCTGGTCAAGAATCATTTGGATGGTATGCTTTATATCGAACGTTTTTTTGCGGATAAACTGATCATCAGAATCGTAACGCTGCAGAGTTACAAGATCTTTGAACAACCGGTCGATTCTTTGGGTTTGACGCTCGGCTGTAACCAGGTACTTTCTCTTCTGATTTTCATCAAGATTGTCCATCTGCAGCATTTCCAGAGAGCCGGATATTGTGTGAAGCGGATTCCGGATTTCGTGGGTAATGTCGGCAAAAAACTGTGTCTGTTTTTGATACAGGCGCTTCAGGGCCAGGTTATCTGACTGTAATTTCTCAGCCATTTGATTGAGTGATTTTGCCAGTGTGCCAAATTCATCGTCTCTGTCGAGGTTCAGGGTCTGGTCGGTCTTGCCCCGGGCAATATTTTTGGCTGCTTTTTCGAGCTGCATGATGGGCTGCGAAATGTATCGTGCAAAAAGCATACTGACCAACAACACAAGGCCAATGGCAATAAACATACCCGTATAAATAATCCAGCGGATGGTTTTTATGGGTTCATATATCTGATCTTTAAAAATGCTGACCTCCATGTATCGCGCCGGATTGTGAGGGCTGCTGAGGTGTGTGTAGGCGATGAGCTCTTCGCCGCCGGGATCGTTAATAATGGCTCTTGATTGATCCTCGGTGCGCAGTTGATCGATGATATTTGCAGAAATCGTAGCAGATGCTTGCAGCATTTCGTGGTAGGGAACCTGAGCAAACAGCCTGCCATCTTCATCATAAATGGCCAGCCTGTAGCCGGAAGTCCTGGCTGCCTCGTTCAGATTGGTTTCAAAATTTTCGTCATAACGCAGGTTTTCGATGGTGATGGCAAGCCATTCGGCATCATTTATTATTTGTTTACAGCCCTCATCATGCAAATAATTCCTGATGAACAGAATGGAATAGCTGCCTATTGCTGTAATTCCGAAAATCAACAGCAGGATGAATGTCCAGGCAAGTTTGGCTCGTATACTCATGCAGGTAAAAGATCACGGTTCAGGCCATAGCCGATACCGCGGTAGGTTTTAATCATATCGGCAGCATCACCAAGTTTGAGCCGAAGATTTTTTATGTGAACATCCACAGTGCGGTCGAAAACAAATTTATCATCGCCGCCGATGTGCTCCAGAATTTCCTGTCGGCTGTACACCCGTTTGGGATTTTTAAAAAAGAGCTCAACCAGTGTGTATTCGGTTGAAGTGAGTTCCACCCGTTCTTCGTTGATGTATAGATCCTTTCCGTTTATGTCGAGCAGAAGATCGCCGTGCTGAATCCATTTGCTGTTTTGTGGCTGCTGGCGCCTCAGTAGCGATTCCACATGAGCTTTCACAAGTTTCAGGCTTGCCGGTTTGGAAACATAATCGTCCGCGCCCAGCTCAAGGCCTTCAATTTCATCCTTTTCTTTATCTTTGGCTGTAAGAAAAATCACAGGAATATCTTTTAGCACGGGATGTTTGCGGATCACTCTGCAAATTTCCTTGCCATCAACATGGGGAACCATGATATCGAGAATAGCGAGGTGAATGTCGCTGGCTCGTTTTTCGATGTGTTCGAGTGCTACTTTACCGTCGTGCGCAAGCAGAACATTATAATTATTCATTTCAAGAAAATTTGCCAGCATCTCGGCAGGCTCAACTTCATCTTCAACGAGTAAAATGGTATGTTTAGGGATCATAAACGATTACTTTCAGAGGTATATAGTTTCAGGAGATATCCTTACTAAAATAATGATTTGAAGCAAAGATTCTTTACCATCTTGACAGTTAACTTTAAATATCACATATGTAAGATAATTAATCTTCTCGAAAAAACGCTTTAATTCCAAATCTGATGAATATTCAAAAAAAAGTAGTGTGGATTACAGGGGCATCATCCGGAATCGGTGAAGCTCTTGCCTATGAATTTAATAAAAAAGGAACACGATTGATTCTTTCCGCAAGGCGCACTGAAGAACTTGAGAGAGTAAAAAGTGCATGTGTTGATCACGAGAAAATGGTGAAAATTTTACCTCTCGACCTGGCTGAATCAGACACCATTCCCGGCAAAGTTGAAGACGCCCTGGAGCTTTTTGGAAGTGTTGATATGCTGATAAACAACGGGGGAATCAGCCAGCGGGCATATGCGGTGGATGCCACCATGGAAACGATCCGGAAGGTGATGGAGGTCAATTTTTTTGGGACTGTACAGTTGACCAAAGAAGTGCTGCCGCATATGGTTGAGCAACAGTCGGGCCATATAGTGGTGATTTCGAGTGTAATGGGCAAGTTTGGCACCCGGCACCGCTCGGTGTATGCCGCTTCAAAACATGCACTGCACGGCTGGTTCGATTCGCTTCGGCAGGAAGTTTATGATGATCAGATCCACGTTACGATGGTGTGTCCCGGTTATGTAAAAACCGATGTGACTCTCAATGCCCTTACGGCCGATGGGGAGAAGTTCAACCAGATGGGAGAGGGACAGAAAAAAGCGATGACACCCGAAGATTTTGCCCGAAAACTGATTCCCAAACTCGCGAAACAGAAAGAGGAGGTTTACATTGGCGGTTTGGAAATATCGGCTGTTTACCTGAAACGCTGGTTCCCCGGCCTGCTGAATAAACTGCTTCGCAGAATGAAGGTCACGTGAGATTTTTTTATTATACGTGATGCCTACCCGAAATTGAAATAGCACAAACGGGACGTTTGCGCTATTACAGATTTACGTCATGCCTACGCGAAAGCAGGCATCTCCATAACTTTGTTTACACTTTGAGTGTTACTTAAACTGATACACCCTCACGTAATCCACAATCATTTTTTGGGGAAATTCGGTGGTATCGTCGGGATTACCCGGCCAGTTGCCGCCTACTGCCAGGTTTATCAGCATGTGAAATTCGTAATTAAAGGGATAAATGTAAGGTGAGAGATCGGATTGGGTAACCGTGAAAAAGTGGTCACCATCCATAAACCATTTGATTTGGTTACGTTCCCACTCAATAGAAAAAACGTGAAAACCATCTGAGAACTTTCCTTCCTCAAGTGTGTAAGAATCTCCAGTGAATTGGTGATCGTACTGGTTTTCGTTGTTAAAACCATAATGCACAGTTCCGTGAATTGTTTCCGGCTCATGCCCAACAAGCTCCATAATGTCAATCTCCCCACTATTAGGCCAAATTCCGAAAACTTCATTTGTAGGCAGCATCCAAATGGCAGGCCAGATTCCCTGCCCCTCGGGTAGTTTCGCCCTGATTTCGAACCGGCCGTACTGCCAGTCTCCTTTATCTATGGATCGGATTCGTGCCGAGGTATAATTCATACCTTCAAAGTTTTCCTCCCGGGCAACAATGTGCAGCATATCATCTTCTATAAAAATGTTTTCTTCGCGGTCGGTGTAGTATTGCAGTTCGTTGTTGCCCCAGCCTGTTAGCCCTTCATCCCGTCCGGTACCATACTGAAACGACCATTTATCCGCGTCCAGTTCTTCGGTTTCAAATTCGTCGGCCCAGACAAGCTGCCACTCTTTTTCTCCGTTGGGTGCCGGCTCTTCGTTCTGGCCGTTGTCGTTATTTGTGTCAGAATCTGCCGATGTTTCGCTGCATGAGAAGGCAAACAGGAAAAAAGTGGATGCCACGAAAATTGTCTTGAGAATAGAGTTCATATTGCGGAGTAATATTTAATTTTTATGTATCTGTGAAATTTACGAAAAATAAATAGGGAAAAGGGTGTTAAGAGATGCAGCTTGCGGGTTTTGATCCGCTTGTTCAGGGGTTGCGTTGTGCACAGTAAGAAGCTTTTCTACTTCAAGCGTTTACGCTTATTCAGATAGGCCAGCAGAGCAAGATCAAACGGACTCTGGGTGTCAATTTCTTCAAAATCAACACGAGCCTCGTTGCAGGCAATTTTGAATTTCCGGGTATAATCGGCCACTTTTTTGCGGTAATCTTCTTTCAACTGGGCGGGAATTACTTCCAGCTCAGAGCCGGTTTCCATGTCTTCAAACAGAAATTTTCCATCGGGAAAATCGAGCTGGCGTTCGCTTTTGTGCTCCAGTATGTTAAAGAGCAGTACCTCATGTTTTTGATGCCGCAGGTGCCGCAGTGCGGAGATGAGAGCATCGTGTGAATTTGCATTTTCAAAAAGATCGGTGAGAATGACTACCAGGCTTCTTCGTTTCAGATTTTCGGCCAGTTCATGAAGGGCATTGGCCGATGCAGAACCTCTCTGTTCTTTCGATTTCGCCCGTTCTTGTTCCAGCTCCTTTTCCAGCTGACTGTAGAGCATCCGCACGTGGCTGTAGGATGATTTTGGCGGATACAGGTGGCGGATTTCCTCATCAAAAAGTACAAGGCCACAGGCATCGCGCTGACGGTGCATCATGTAAATAAGCGAGGCGGCATAATGAATAGCGTACCGCAGTTTGCTCCATTCGGCAAAATGTTTAAAATACATCGAACTGCTGATATCCAGCACTACATGTGCCCGCAGGTTGGTTTCAGCTTCATACCGTTTCACATAAAAACGCTCGGTTTTTCCATAGACTTTCCAGTCGATGTGTTTAAAATCGTCTCCCTGGTTGTAGGGCCTGTGTTCGGCAAATTCTACACTGAATCCGTGAAACGGGCTTCGGTGCAAACCGGAAATGAATCCCTCTACAATGGTGCGGGCCTTTAAGTCGAGCGGGGCGAGCTGGGTTAATAAGTCGGGGTCTAAAATCATAAAAGTTTGCAGGGTTAACTGAAAGTCTGTCGATGTTAAAACTAACGTTTATCTTTGCTGCAACATTGCTATTTTCTGAACGAAGTATGAAAGTGTCCAGAGCTGCAAAAAACCAGTGGGAGTGAAAGCCCGTTGGGAATCGAACATAAAGAAAAAAATTCAATAACATGAATCGTATTTACACTTCGGCTGACCAACTTGATTTTACCATTGCTGACCTGCCCGCACTGCCGGTACCCGGTCGGGTGTTGATGGTAAAACCCACCTATTTTGATGTTGAATATGTGATTAATCCGCACATGAAGGAACATGTGGGGAGAGTGGATAAAATGCAGGCTGCCAACGAATGGGAGCACCTGGTTGATGGTTTTGAAGAGCTGGGCCTGAATGTTGAGATTTTAGACGGCGTGAAAGGCCTGCCCGATATGGTATTTTGTGCCAACCAAAGCCTGCCGTATAAAGATACCGAAGGCAAAAGGAAGGCGATAATGAGTATAATGCGTGCGCCGCAGCGAAAAGGAGAAGTACCGCTGATTGAGGAGTGGTATCAAAAGATTGGCTACGATGTGCTGCACCTCAACCCGGAAAAAACAGAAACGTTTGAAGGAATGGGAGACGGCCAGTGGCATTTTAAAAGAAGGCTGCTTTGGGGCGGTTATGGATACCGAAGCTCACTGAATGCTTACGAACAGATTTCAAAACTGCTGGATGTGCCGGTGGTGGTGCTGCAACTGGTGAATGAAAAATTTTACCATCTGGATACCTGCATGTGCATGCTGAATGAAAGCTCTGTTCTGATTTATCCCGATGCTTTTACAGAAGAGAGCCTTGAGTTAATCCATACGCTGTACGATACGGTGATTGAAGCTACCCAATACGAAGCAGAAAAACTGTTTGCCGTGAATGCTACCTGCCCGGATGGCAAGAATGTGTTTATTCAGCAGGGTTGCACCGATGTAAACAAAAAACTTCGCGATACCGGGTTTGCTGTTCATGAATTCAGTACGTACGAATTCATCAAAAGCGGCGGAAGCGTGTTTTGTATGAAGCTGTTGTACTGGTGATTTTGGTGGTAACAACCTTTCAATAATAGCGAAAGCGTAGAATATGCGGTGGGAAAGCTATTTACAGAAGTTACCCCAATTTTATGTCGTTTTAACAAATAAACCATTATAAATATTCAAATGGTGCCGCATTGATGAAAAGCCCGCCGTCAAGCAATTCACCGCCTTGATTTTTTGTTTCTTTTGTATCAAGACAAAAGAAAGAAGAGAATCGTGATGGGAATGATTTGAAAAATGGGTTAACTCCCCAAAGCTATTTACCCTTGACATTGTCTTTTTTAAAGATGTTAAGTACCCACCTGTGCTATTGCTTATTTATGTCATATTCGACATATTAGTTTATGTCTGATAATGATAAACCATTAGTCTGGATTCAGGGAGAAGTAAAAACTCCGCCTTTTTCGGCAGATGCCAGAATTAAAGCCGGCTTTCTGTTAAGAAGGCTTCAAAAAGGTGAATTACTTGAATTGCCGGATTCCAGGCCAATGCCATCTGTTGGAAAAAAATGTCATGAACTTCGCGTCAACGATAAAAATAAAACGTGGCGCATTATCTATTTCATTGATGATGATGCCATTGTCATATTGGACGTATTCGCGAAGAAAACAAAAAAGACGCCGCAGGAAGTCATTGATGTATGCAAAAAGCGTCTGACTCGTTACAAACAGTAGTTAAGTACAGGAAATATCATGGATAAGAAGAAACGAAAACAACTGGAAGAAAAAGGATTTAGGGTAGGCTCAGCCGCAGATTTTTTGGAACTGACACCGGAAGAAGAGGCCTACATTGACATTCGTCTGGATATCAGTAATATGGTAAAAAGCCAACGTTCGAAAAGAGGGTGGACCCAGGAACAACTTGCACGTGCAATCGGGTCAAGCCAATCACGCATTGCCAAGCTTGAAGGTGGTGATCCTGGTATTTCAATGGATCTGATGATTAAAGCACTTCTAAGGCTTGGAACATCAAAAAAACAGATAGGTAAACTGTTAGAAGGAGAGTTGGAACCAGCCTGATTCTAAAGGTACTTAACGGTTTGGTAAATGAGCGGCGGAGTTATTTTAGATTCAACGTCCTACCGCGAACCCGTCCGCTCGATTTGCTTTGATCTTATAGAGAGAGCTACCTAAGCTCCTCCAGCAGTTCTTTGGCCTCTTTTTTTTTGTCGTCGTCATCCATCATTTTTGGCTCCAGAGAGGCGGCTTCTTCAAGAATCTCTATTGCTTTCTCTTTTTCTCCAATTTCAATGTAGTGTTTGCCAAGATCAACGCGAAACAGAATACTTTCAGGCATCATCTCAATAGATTTCTTCAGGTATTTTTCAGCTTTCTCTTCTTCAGCACCGTCAGGTAACCCTCTTGATATAAGCCTTGCAACACTTCTTTCAGTTCTGCCGGCAGTGGCTATATCGGAGTGCCAAACTCCATAAAGATGCCATACCGGGGCATAATCGGGAATTAATTCGGCTGCTTTTTCAATTTTCTCTTTGATAACATGTGAGGCTCTGATCATATCACGGGTACCCTCAAGTTCTGAATATCTGCCCTTAGCTATCGCATACACATAATAGGAGTGCCCCTTGTCCGGATGCAACTCTAAGGTCTTTTCAGCAATTTTAAGTGCCTCTTTATAACCTTCGAGCTGTTTATCTTCATCATCTACCCGGTAATATTTTCTTGTTGTGAGCAGGCTTTTGTTCCAAAGGGCTGTGTAATTTCCCGGATCTTTTTCCAGAACCTGTTTAAAAAGCTCGAGAGCTGTTTCTTCATTTTTGTCATCTATTTTCTGCTTGGCCCTTTCAATCAGCTCATCTGTTTCGGATTCAATAACGGTTCCAGATGTGATGAGGATCATTAGAAATGCAAGAGGTACTGCAAGTGATAATAGTTTTTTTAGATACACTGTGTTTGATTAATTGATAGTTTCAGTGAAAATTGTCCCTTCCCAGGATTAATCCAAGGTGATTTGCCGGTTACGACTGAACAGCCTTAAGAGGCTTAATATGTTTGCTTGGCCGATTGGCAGACAGATCATACTTGGACTGCAAATTCAACCAAAATTCGGGAGAGGTATCGAACGCTTGCGATAGCAGCCAAGCCGTATCCGGAGAGATTCCTCTTTTGCCTCTTACAATTTTGTTTAACCGCTGAATGGGGATGTCCAAATGATCCGCCAACTCCTTCTGGGTTAGTCCCATTGGCTCAATAAACTCTTTCAGTAATATGGTACCGGGATGTGTGGTTACTCTGTTTTTTGGAATCATGATGATTCACCAATTTTATGCATTAATGATAATATACAATAGTAACATCATAAGTATTGGAATCCTGCCATCGGAATACATTTGTCCATTGGGCTACGATTCGAATGCTATGAAAACCTTTGTAATCACCCACAATGCTTCAAGCTTGTTGCCGGGCGGTGAACGCAAATCATCAAGAGAAGTGGCAGCATTCAGCATATCCAGTTTATAGGTGGCGGATAAAGAATTTGGGACAGGATCTTCCTGATTTTGGTGCTTGATACGATAGTACCGCGAAGCGCTATGCCATGAAATAGATCTAATGTTGCTTTATCTCCGAATGATTTGATCATTCTGCTATTTAACAGTTTGACGGTATCCATGCAACGAAATTGTTTAGTGAGGGCTTACGGTCTGTTATACAGATTAGATACGGTCTTTTTTATAAATGTCAACTTGCCAAATACCAAGAGTTCTTAGAATTAGATTTCTAGCTAAACTTTGTGCATTAAAAATATCATATGGACTTATAAACTGAGTGAGTTCTTTAAACTTATGAGAAGCTATGAAATTTCTTAAATAGCTTAAGTTGTGAATTGCTTCTGGAAAAGTTAGAGTCTTATCTCGTACCTCTTCATTTATTTTAGTCCATTGTGAATCATGACCAAAGTAGGGTTTAAGATCCTTTTCTACTTCAGTCTTTTCCCCTCTAAATATCCAGTCAAACGTATTTTCCTGTGTTATTCCAATTTTCTCTAACCTCTCTTTGAGGTCATTGAGGACTGTGGGATTCCAAACCCCTTTTTCATTATCTATAAATCTGTGTTTCTTTGGGCTTGATCTAATTTCTAAACCTAATTCTTCAACTGCCGAAAAAGCTGCAATTATAGCAAAGGCACCACTCGTATGATATCTTTTATCAACATTATAATGATCAAACATTTGACCATATTTGGGATTGGCTGAATGAGGCGTCATTGAATTTATTTCTAAACTTAGTTTGTATTTTTCAATTGCATATTGAATGCTGTCATCCCCATACGACTTATTTAGTACATAACACCCATATCCCACATGATTAAATCGTTTAAAAGAACTATGGAATGCCTGATCTGTATAGATTTTTGAATCGAATTCATCTACATTAATTACATCTTGCTGCATATCTATCAGTTAGATCTGGATAAGCTAATAATATACCTCCTTTGATAGTTGATAAAGCATCCTCAGCAATACCTTCATTTTCAGCTACTATTATTAATTGGTCTGATGGAATTGATTTTTTATTTGGGGCATCTAACTGGCTTTCAGAGTAATGTGATTCAACACCATCTTTAGACCTCCAATAAGTTCTGGTTGGTTCAGGCTCTAACTCTAAATCTATGTTAAAGTCACCAAAATTGAGGGATTTAATAAGTTCTGAATCCCTGTGATAAAGAACTAAGTGAGAGTGGAATTTTTTCAACACTTATGTTTAGATTTTGTTCTCTATTAAGCTGTATAACATGTATTTAATTAACCAAACAATTTAGGTTAAAACAAAGTCATATTACTCCAAACCACTTCCAAAGGTATATCAGGCTGCTTTTTAAGCCGCTATACTCCCAAACAGTACATTCAACATCACCGGTAAATGAATTAATCGGTGCAAAGATCATATGCCAGTCTTTTTATTGTTAACACGAGAGTAGCCGTTGACAACATATTCGTCTGCCATGTTATGACACCTCAATTTTTTTCATCCCGCGTATAAAAAGGTACGCCTACGCGGTTTATGTGATCAATAAATTCCTGTTTATCTATACGGTTATAATCCACCAAATCTACAATATAGGGCAAACTGCTTTCCTCGAATTCATCTTTTATTTTTGAAAGACGGTCTGCCGACACACCTTTATTCATCACAGCCAGGTCCACATCGCTGCCAGTATGGTAATTTCCCTTTGCCCTGCTGCCGAAAACATGCACGCATTTCACCTCCGGAAATTTTTTAAAAACTGTCCAGAACGTCTCCATGTCTCTTTCGGTAAGCCCGAACCGGTTTTTTGTTTTTTCAATCATGAAACAAATCCGTTTGATTGGTGCCGCCTTCACTTACGAAAAATCGGTATAGTTTTTGAAGTGCTGGCCAGGTTTCTTCCCGAAGCTGCTGTTCGCGGGTTTCAAACTTTTCACCGCTGTAATCATGTGAAAGTTCATTTCTGATCTGAAGCCCATCCAACAGTTCCTGGGCATAATTAATAAATTTACTTTGCTGAGCCAGGCGAATGGTGTCTTTTGGTGAAGGGTTAAATTCGAATCCTTTATGCTCCAAATAGTCTTTCAGCACTTTCCATGCCAGCTCGATTGTAAATTCAAAACGCTGTATCAGTCCGTTTCTTTCCAGTTCATTCAACTCTTCCATCTCCATCGCTTCTTTCAGCCGGAGAAATGCCAGCTCAAAATTTTGAGCACGCTGTTTCCACCGTATATCTTGTTCGCTCATGCTGTTCGGTTATAAAAAATGATTTTAGTTATAAATAAGATAATCATTCAAAAAAGGTTTAGCACCTTGGTGGTATTTCTACCAAGCCGAGGCTGTACCAAAAATTTGGTTATCAGCTTTGTGTTAGCTCCAATCCTCAGTATCAACCGTTATTCTTCGCCATTTACAGCAGGTTATTGCCCCATAATAATTCAAATAACTTTGGTGTGCAATCTTACCTTCAATTGCTTCCGATAATATGAAGAGCCCTCCGTTCATAACTCTGCGGAGAATTTCGGAGAAAAATTTCAAGACACAACTTTCATTCATATCTTGAAAAGAAAAACCGTATGAAAACAGGCAATTTTTTTTCCGTCTTAATTTTTCTGATCGTTTCTATTTTATTGAATACTGCCGTTTTACCGGCGCAGGATGTTGAAGAGCTGATATCCGAAAAAGCCGTGGCTTTTGATGAGCGCTCTGATCTCGCATCACTGGCCGGACTGATTACGGGCGAACGGCTTGTGCTGATGGGGGAGGCTTCTCACGGAACGTCTGAGTTTTACACCAAACGATCTTTTTTAAGCAAGCACCTGATCACCGAAAATGAATTTAATTTCATCGCTGTTGAGGCTGACTGGTCTTCGTTTTCGAGAATCAACGAATTTGTGAAACACAAGCCGGGCGCAGCAGAAACCCTGGAAGAAGCGATGGGTGCCATCGAACGCTGGCCGTTGTGGATGTGGAGAAACCAGGAGACGAAAGCGCTGGTTGGCTGGCTGCATGAATATAACCGTGACCGTGAGCCGGAAGACCGTGTGGGCATCTACGGAATTGATGTTTATGACAACTACAAGGTGATGGAAGATGTTGTTGAGTGGATTTCGGAAATTGACAGCAGGCAGGGGCGAACAGCCTCCAACGCCTATTCGTGCCTCACCCGTTTCCCCGATCCCGGAGGATATGTGCGGATGGTGGCTCAAACCGGACAGGATTGTTCTGAAGATCTGAACGAAGTGCTCGATATTGTCCAAAGCCTCGAAAGTCACGAAGATGCCACCCGATGGGGATTTTTCAGAGCAGAACACGGTGCTAAAGTGGCCATCAATGCTGAGCTGCATTTTCGCGGGAATCTTCAGCAGGATGCCACATCCTGGAATGCAAGAGCGTCTCATTTTTATCTCACCGCCGAGCGCCTGCTCGATTACTACGGAGCGGGGAGCCGGGGTGTGATCTGGGCTCACAACACGCATATCGGGGATGCTCGGGCTACCGACATGGCCAATTTCGGCATTCACAATATTGGTCAGTTGAGCAGACAGGAGCTTGGCCAGGAAAATACCTTTGCCATCGGGTTTGGCACCTTTACCGGCGAAGTGCTGGCCGCGTATGAATGGGAAGGAGACATGACTGTTATGAACACCCCGGAAGCCATGCAGGGTAGCTGGGAGCATCTTCTGATGCAGACCGGCCTTGAGAAATTCTATCTTGACTTCAGAGATGAGGGTTTGTCATTCACTCTCGACCGGCAAATTCCACACCGGGCAATTGGTGTAACATACAATCCGGCCGATGAGCAGAACAACTATGTGCCAACGGTTCTTCCCGATCGGTACGATGCTTTTATCTTCATCAGAGAGACCAAAATTCTTGACCCATTAGACTGATTTTTTATCTCTGATACCGATACTGGCGCAAGCGTCCGCTTGTGCCACTCGATATGGCCAAGCCCTACGATGACAAGCACAAATTATCATTGGTCAATGACAATTTTGAGTTTATCTTTACGGCTTATTTTTACCCCGTTATTGCATTTTTCTTCTAACGGGGTGTACCCGGAATTCAGCCTCATAATCTATGCGTAATTTTTCAAAACCAGTTTTTCTGTTTTGCCTGTTTTTATTCTTTGCCGATTCAGCAAAAGCCCAGCTTTTGAATGTAGAAAGAGTGCGGGGAGAAGCCGATACCACAGGCTGGCACGGCGATATGGGATTTGATTTTTCCCTGAGCAGTTACAAAGATCGGGTGCTGAAACTTGCCAACAGCACAAACACATCGTATTACTCACAAAAACACAGCTATCTTTTTCTCAGCAGCCTGGAACTTGTAGATGTAGATGGCTCTTCTCTGATCAGCAGTGGCTATTTTCATCTTCGGTCTAAATTGTTCAGAAAAAATAACCTTTCACCGGAACTGTTTTTGCAGTATCAATACAACAACAACATGGGGCTGAGTAATCGTGCATTGGCCGGAGGGGGTGTCCGGTATAATTTTTTATCGGGTGAAAACCTGACCGGGCACATTGCAACGGGATTGATGTACGAATTTGAGGAGTGGAAGCTTTCGGGTGAAGAGGCCGTGGAAAACGACTATCTGAAATCTACCAGTAACATTTCTGTGATCGGGCGAATCAACCCGCAAACATCTCTTCTGTTGACGGGATATTACCAGGCGCGCCCCGGCAAATTTTTCAGGCCCAGGGCAATTATGGAAAGTCAGCTGAATGTGAGAATGAGCCGGTATCTGAGCCTCTCCGTAAGTTTTACCATGCAGCACGATGCCGAGCCGATTATTGATGTTCCAAAGCTTACATACGAATTGAAAAATGGAATTTTGATCAATTTTTAAAAGAAAGAAGCCGGGCTTCTACACCCGGCTTCCCTGTTTGTTGGGAATGCTTAAGGAAGAGTAACAGGTAACAAGGTTACTCTGCTGTTGTCCAATTAAAACTTATTGGTCTGCTTTAGAAAAAACAGCACAAAACTGTAACAAAAGGGTTAAAACATTTTCAAAAAAATAGAAAATCCGGTTCATTCAGTAAAAACTTACACCGGTTTTTAATTGCTGCGTCCATTATTTTCGTGCAGTAGTTTTTTTAATGACTCACGGTTTTTTTGATGATTGATAGATTTTGCCTCCTTCTCATACAGATAGTCCATCAGTTCTTTGTGATATTCGTTGATTTTGCTCCTCACAATTTTCATCGTGCTGTTCATCAAGCCGTTTTGTTCGTTGAATCCTTCAGAAAGTACCCCAACGGCTGTTGGTAGCCAGCGTTCGGGGAACTGTCCGGCATACTTTCCGCCTTTACGATATGCATCTATTTCATCCTGGATAATATTCAGGGATTCATCAACAGCAAGATCATCCGATGGCTCTATACCTTTGCGTTTTAAACGGAGTACCAGTCCCTGCCGGCTGGGAAAAATCAACCCGGTGGTGTAGGGGTCCTGATTGTTGTGCAGCATGGCCTGTTCAATGACGGAAGACTGATCGGCCAGGGATTCTTCAATCGATTCGGGGCTGTATTTTTCACCGTCGTTGGAAATCAACAAACTTTTAAACCGTCCCAGAACATAGAGGTACCTGTCTTCATCCAGATACCCGAGATCACCGGTGTGCAGCCACCCATACACAACCGTTTTGCGGGTTGCCTCTTCATTTTTCCAGTATCCTTTCATCACGTTCTCACCTTTGATGATAATTTCTCCCTTTTTGCCGGGCGGAAGTTCGTTTCCGTCTTCATCAATAATTTTCAGATCCATCATTTTTACCAGTTTGCCTGACGATCCCAGTTTATGATGATCCGGGACATTGGATGAAATAATGGGGGTGGCTTCAGAAAGGCCGTACCCCTGAAACATCGGGATGCCAATGGCATAAAAAAATCGCTGAAGTTCAATATCGAGGAGGGCTCCGCCGCCAATAAAAAATTCCAGTTTGCCTCCGAAATTTTCACGGATTTTACTGAACAGAATTTTATCAAAAAGCTTTAACTGTGCACGACTCAGCAGATCCAGTTTGTTTTTGTTAAATCCTTCACGGTTATATTTGTAGGCGACTTTCAAGGCGTAGTTAAATATTTTTTCTGCTTTCGGTCCCTTTTCTCTGATGCCCGACTCAATATTTTTTCGAAAATTTTTGGCCAGTGCAGGCACACTCAGCAGCAAAGAGGGCTGTATTTCTTTGATATTTTTTGGAATGTTCCGGAGAGTTTCAAGTTGGGTTTCGCCGATTTCAATCATGGCAATACTCGCCCCGTTTGCCATGAAACTGTACATGGCGGCAGTGTGGGCGAACGAATGATCGAGTGGAAGAATCAGCAGGGTTCTAAAGTGTTCCGGAATGTTCATCAGCGTTAAAGCCTGCTCCACATTGGCCGTGTAATTTCGATGCGTGAGCATAATTCCTTTCGGATCAGCCGTGGTTCCGGATGTGTAAGAGATGTTTGCAATATCACTGGCTTGAACACTGTTTTTTCGTTCATCCAGCGAATCTTCGTGATGGTCGACATGAGTTTTACCGAGCTGCATCACTTTTTTGAAACCGATTTCGTCCTGAAGATACGATTCAGGCTCATCCAGCAGAATAATCTGTTTCAGGTCTGGCAGATCCTTACGGATTTCCATCACTTTATCCCGGTGATGGCGCGATACAATCAACATTCCGCTGTCGGAGTGTTGTAATCGGAACCGAAGCTCCTGAGGTGTCAGTTTCACCGAAAGCGGTACATTTATGGCCCCTGCATAAACAATCCCAAGCTCGGAAACCATCCATTCGGTTCGCCCCTCTGATAACAGGGCAATTCGGTCACCCTTTTCAACCCCGAGCGACATAAGTCCTGCGGCAAACTGCCGGACTGAACTCAGAGTCTGTTTATAGGTGGTTGGTTGATACTTTCCCTTCTTTTTTTCCCAGATGTAAGGATTGTTGCTGTACTTTTCCGCATATCCCTCAAGAAATTGAACAAGTGTTTTCATGGCCGTTTTTATTTTTTGAAGTTACAGGTTACTCCCAGCCTCTCTTTATTTGCTATTTATTTTTGTCCGAGACTTTTATAAGCATGAAAAATCAGAAAGTGCTGTAAATATGTTGTGAATTCGGGAATAAAACTTGTTCGAATATCAACATTTCGGAAAAGAGAGAGTGTGAGAACCAGACAGTTTGAGATCAATATCAGGGATTTCCTTACAACAGAGTCAGCATTCAGCGTATCTCAAAATGAGATTATAAAGACGTAAGTTGATATATTTCAGATGTATTATGAACTGGAGAGAAATTGAAGCAGCCAGAATTACTGCCGGTTAAAAGATATTACCAGCGTAAAAATTAAAAATGAGTTACCAGCCGATACAACGTGGGTTTTTATGCGTTTTGACTCCGAAATAACCAGATGTTATGATAAAAAATTTGACTCTGATAGCTGCCTTCTTTTTACTCCTGGCTTCATCCATGCAAGCGCAATGGGTGGCAGATACACTCTACCAAGAACTGGATGAAATAGAAGTGACGGCCACCAAATCACCCAGGACACTGTCTGAGGTGCCCGCCCGGGTGGATGTGATTTCTTCTGATGTGATGGCTAACGTGCCTGCGTTTACACTGGTGGATAAAATCCGGTCGATTTCGGGGATTAACACATCAAGCAGTTTCGGGATGTTTACCATGCGCCCGAATGTGACTCTTCGGGGGCTTTCCGGGGAAGATCAAAGCCGCACACTGGTGATGGTTGACGGAGTATCTATCAACAATTCCGATACCGGAGGGGTGAACTGGAACAGCATCCACACCGGCAGCGTCAAACAGGTAGAGGTGTACAAAGGCCCGGGTTCTTCGCTCTACGGCAGCAATGCCATGGGCGGTGTCATAAACATTATTACACAAACACCCGATGAGCCATTTTCCGGATCGGCTGGTATTTCTTATGGAACGTTCAATACATTTCAAAATCATATTCACATAACCAGCCGACCCAACGATCGCCTGAGCCTGCAAATGGGTGCATTTTATAATTACAGCGACGGATATATCAGCACACCTGAATCTTTACGAACCGATTTTGATGTGGCCAGGTATGTGGACGACAAAGGCTTTAACAGCAGGGTAACATACCAAATGAGTGAACTGCTTGAGGTTACCGCCGGTTACGATCTCTTTTTGAATGAACGTAGTGATGGCCAGCAAATCAGAGATCCGGGCATGTATCGGAAATTTGATCAGAGCAGAGCAAGAATGAACATCCGGGGAGAACAGGATGATTTCCGGTATTCACTTAATATGTTTTTTCAGCGGGAAGATTATTTCAGAGTTAGCGAGCGGGTTCGGAACGGCGATTACTCACGGTTTAATGTAGAGTCTGACCGGGATGATTATGGGATAACACTCGATCTGTTTCAGGATCTTGGAGCTCATTCATTCACCGCAGGCGTGGAAGCCAAAACCGGCTCTGTGGATGGGGGAGATTTTTACCAAACCTCGGATGATGTGGTGGTAAACCGTGGAAAAATGCGGTTCCTTGCCGGATATTTTCAGGATGAAATTCATATGCTTGATAACCAAATGCACATGCAGTTTGGCCTGCGTTACGATTATGTTACGTTTTATGACGGATTTTTTGAAGCAACCACACCCCGACTGAGCGGTTATAACGGCGAACTGGATACCAACAATTGGTCAACGTTCAGTCCGAGAGCGGCAGTTCGGTTCACTCCCCGAAGATCGCTGAGTGGTTATGTTTCGTATTCAAGGGGCTTCAGGGCATCCATTCTGGACGACCTCTCACGAACGGGAATTTTATGGGGGAGAGATAAAATCGCCAATCCCGAACTTGGCCCGGAAACCCTTGATAATTATGAAATAGGTATGGACTTACGCCCGGTCTGGAATATGATGATCTCTCCAAGCCTGTTCTATTCACGCGGTAATGATTTTCTCTATTTTGTAGAGATGGAAGATGACGATTCGGTCTTCCGACGGGAGAATGTGTCGTCTGTCAGAATTGCCGGTGCCGAGATTGACCTGAGATATTTTATTAGCGATAATCTGACCTTTACCGCCAGCTATACCCGCCATCTGTCCGAAATAGTATCCTTCCCGGATCGCCCGGATTTGGAAGGCAATGTTCTGACGTTTGCACCGGCCAATCAGCTTAAAGGGTCAATAAGCTGGAGCAGCCGCATGGCAAATGTCGGGATTTATGCAATGCACAAAGGCAGTCAGTACATCAGCGAAGATAACAGCGAAAAAATCGATCCCTACATTACGTTGGATGTAATCGTTTCGAGGCAGTTTATGAGCAACCTGACTCTCTCGATGGAAGTGATGGATATTCTGGACAACCGACATATGGAAACCATCACAGATATGTCGCCCGGCAGAATGCTGAATGTAAAAATCGGATATGATTGGTAAGAGAATCAACATACCAAAATGGCTGCTGACAGGACTGATGTTGGGGTTTGTGCTATCAGCCTGTGCCGGTGAAGGAGAGAATGATCGGGCCGGAGATGTTCAGTTAATTCAGGATATGACCGGCCGCGAAGTTGCTGTTCCTGAAGAAGTCAACCGGGTAATTGGGTTGAGGGCCGGTGCTTTGCGGATGCTTGCATACCTGGATGCCATTGATCTTGTTGCGGCGATTGAAGAACCCGAAAGAACAGCAGACCGTCCCTATTTGATGGCATATCCCGAATTGAGAGAACGGCCCGGCGCTGGCCCGCTGATGGGCGGCGATCTTGAGCTGATTGTATCTGCCAGGCCCGATGTAATTTTTATGACATTTACCAGCCGTGGACAGGCCGATGAACTGCAGAGAAGAACCGGAATTCCCGTCATTGCCCTGGATTATGGAGATTTTTCCCACCGGCGGGAAATCTTTTTTGACTCTCTGAAGCTGATGGCTACCGTTATTGGAAAAATCGATCGGGCTGATGAGTTGGTGAGTTACATTCAAAATTCTCTTCAGAAACTTCAGGAGAGGACCGAAAGTCAGGCAGAGAATGAGGTGCAGCGAGTGTATATCGGCGGAGTTTCCTACAGCGGAACTCAGGGAATTTCATCTACCGAACCATACTACCCGCCATTTCGCTTTTTGGGAGTCAAAAATGTTGCAGAAGAACTCGACGAACGCAGGATTAATCCGATTCAGGGTACGTTTATTGATAAAGAACAGCTTATTTTGTGGAATCCGGATGTGCTGTTTGTGGATCTGGCAAGCCTTAGCATTACCGGGTCGGAGATTTCCCGCGGAACACCGCTTTATGTAAGTTTGAAAGCCCTGCAGCAGGGGCAGGTTTATGGCATGCTGCCGTACAACAACTATTCTGCCAGTTACGAAAATATTCTGGCGAACGGCTGGTATGCAGGCAAAGTGCTTTTTCCCGATGCATTTTCAGATATAGATCCTGATAAAAAAACAGATGAGATTTTTGAAGCATTTCTTGGTAAACCGGTGTATGAAGAATTGAAAGAAGTTTGGGGCGGGTTCCGGCAGCTCGACGGAGAATTATTATGAAATCAACCGAACTGGTTCAGGACTACAGCCGCTACAGAAGCCGGCGGATTCTATTTATTCTGCTGGTTTTTCTGGGCATCATAATTGTGGGAATGTATGCCGTGGTTGTGGGGGCTGCCGGTATTTCATTCGGGGATATATTTCGTGTATTTACCGGCACGGGAGATCCGGTTTCAGAACAAATTATTCTCAATATCCGGCTGCCCCGTGTGCTTGCCGCATTGCTGGCCGGTCTGGCGCTCTCGGCATCCGGTACTGTCATGCAGAGTTTGCTGCGAAATCCGCTGGCTTCCCCTTTCACGCTGGGAATATCCGGTGCGGCGGCGTTTGGCGCTTCATTCGCTATTGTTTTTTTTGGATCGGCCGGTTTTGTACTGTTTCCCTGGCTGAGCGATCAATACCTGGTGATGTTCTCCGCATTTGCCTGGAGCATGGTAAGCACGGGGTTTATCCTGGCCATTGCACGCTACCGGGGAGCCACTCCCGAAGTGATGATTCTTGCCGGAATTGCCATCGGGTCGCTGTTCGGGGCAGGAGTATCAGCACTGCAATATGTGGCTACCGATGTGGAACTGGCAGCCATTGTTTTCTGGATGTTTGGTGACCTGGGGCGTGCCGCCTGGGATGATGTTCTGGTTTTATCACTGCTGCTCTTCCCGATACTGATCTATTTTTCACTGAAAGCCTGGAGCTACAAAGCACTTCAGTCGGGTGATGAATTTGCCCGGAGCCTGGGGGTGAATGCATTTCGTGTGCGGCTTACCGGTATGCTTGCAGCTTCACTGGCCACGGCAGTTGTGGTAAGTTTTTACGGAATTATTGCTTTTGTGGGTTTGGTCGTTCCTCACATTGTCCGCCGGTGTATAGGCGGGGACGACTCGTTTTTAATCCCGGCTTCTGCGTTGTTCGGGGCTCTGTTTTTGCTGCTGTCGGACACGGTGGCAAGAACCCTCTTTTCGCCGGTTATTCTGCCGGTTGGTATTCTGACATCCTTCATCGGGGCGCCGCTGTTTCTGTTTTTACTGCTGAAAGGAATGGGGCGTGGTTACTGGTCATAACAAAATCTGGCAAACCCTGTTTTCCCCTAATGCAAGCCACCATATGATCAGCTATATTCAATAGATATGAAATGATGAGACGAGTACTGAATGAATATTGAACTTCGAAATATTGAATTTGCCTACGATAAGACTCCTGTTTTACAAAATATAAACGGGAGGATTGAACCCGGGCAATTTGTGGCACTTGTGGGACCCAACGGCTCCGGGAAGAGTACCCTCATCAAATGTATCAATGGAATTTTGAGAGTTCAAAAAGGTGAGGTTCTGCTGGATGGCAACAATCTGGAAACGTATGGTTCAAACCGACTCTCACAAAAAATGGCTTATGTGCCACAAACAGAACAGAAAGCCGTGCCGATGAGTGTTTTCGATGCCGTTCTGATTGGCCGGAAGCCCTACATCCGTTTTAAACCTGCGAAGCGCGACATGGAAATTACGGCGGATATTTTGGAGAGATTGAACCTGGCTTCTGTGGCGATGAGAGATGTAAATAAACTCAGCGGAGGCCAGCAACAGCGGGTTTTTATTGCGCGGGCACTTGCTCAGGAGCCGGAAATTCTTCTGCTCGATGAACCCACAGCCAACCTCGATTTAAAGTACCAGGTTGATGTTCTAAAACTGCTGGGCAGCCTCACCCGTCAGGGAATCACCGTGGTAATGGCAATGCACGACATCAATCTGGCGGCCATGTACAGCCGGCAGGTTATGATGATGAAAGAGGGACAGCTTTTTGCCAGTGGCGGTAAAGAAATTTTTACCGCAGAAAATGTAGAAAAACTTTACGATGTACATGTAGAAACGATTCATAAAAACGGAACCGTCTATATCGTGCCGGACCGTATCCATTCAATCTAATACTTATGATTATGTATCAATTAAAACCCGTTGGCGTTGTTCGGAATCAAATCAAACACCCTGATGATGTACAGCGCCTGAAACATTCGGAGAGTGTGGTGGACGTTTTTGATGATTATTCCACAGGTCTTTTTATGACTGAGACCTTCGATTATCTCGATATTCTGTTCAACTTTCATCTCTCACAAATCACCTCGGCTGCGGATGACTGGATGGTTACCACCCGGAGTGGTGAGAAAAAGGGTGTGTTTGCGTCGCGGTCTCCGCTGAGGCCCAATTTAATCGGCGTAACCACTGTAAAAGTAATTGAAAGAAATGGGAATCGGCTGAAGGTGTCAGGGCTGGATGCGGTTGACGGCACACCGGTTTTGGATATCAAAGCGTGTGATACTTCTGTGTTCGAAGATGTTGAAATGAAGAAGTATCATACAACGGTCATGAAGAATAATCCGCGGGTATCAATCCGGAAATCCATTATTGCAGAAGATACTGAAAAACTGCTGCTCGAAGCAGGTAAAATGCACGGGCACTACTGCCCCGGCCTGGCGATGGGGGTGATGGCGGCAACACGTGCTATGCAAGAATTGGATGCTGAATCGGACGGGCTTGAAGATCTGCTCGCTATTGTGGAAACCAATAACTGCCTGGCAGACGGGGTTCAGTTTGTTACCGGCTGCTCATTCGGAAATAACAGCCTCATTTTTCATGATGTGGGCAAAACGGCCATTACTCTCACAAAACGGAGTGGCAAAGGATTCCGGGTTGTTTCCCGCCCGGATTCTCAGGCATATATCCGGCAGTCATTCCCTGAGTTCGACAACTATTACGAAGAGGTGGTAGCCCGGAAAAATCGAGATCCAGAAATAGTGGCTGCCTACCGGAAAAGTGGTGTTAAACGATCATTCGGAACGCTAAAACTGGATTTTGATCGCCTGTTCGATACCATGTGGGTTGAGGTGGAAGTACCAGAGTACGCTCCCTCTCACGACGACGAAATATGCCACAAATGCGGCGAAAGCGTGATGGCCTCAAGAGTGGTGAATACTGACGGAAATATTGAGTGCCTCTCCTGTTCAGATACTGAAATTTCTGTGCTGGACGGACATGGTATCCATCATTCTGCCTGATTCAAAATTTTGGGCATACCTGCAGTTAGTTTCGGCCGCGCCGTTGTTCTCTTTGGGGTTCACGCTGCATTTTTTGTTTTACCGAATCGGGGTGAAAATGGCTGTCCAGTTTTTCGAGCTGATCGCTATTCAGTAAGGAAGAAATCTCGCTTCGAAAATCATAATATTGTTCAATAATCAAATCGTGCTCGTGGGATCGCTGATTGCGGATCACCTCCCGAATGTCATTACGATAGTCATTCATTTTTTCAAAAAACTCTCCCTGCTGATTCTCTTCAAGATCAAGATAATCGGTGAGCCATTCACGCGCCCGGCGCTCACGCTCAGAGCGGTCTCTGTCTCCATCCCGCTCCCGGTGCTCGCTCCGGTCGGGCCGTGTTTCCGTTACTGCCGGTTCATCGGTTTGAAATGCCTGGTTAAATACGTATCCGGAGGCAAATCCTATCAAAAAAATAAATGTAAAAGCTAACAGTGCTTTGGTTTTTGTATTCATATAATTTCTTTTTTATTGCTCGAACCATTCATCCAGATAGGTTGCATAATTTTCTGATTCCAGTTCTTCGTCCGGATAGTAAAACTCTTCTAAAGTGATGTCGCCGTTTAAAAGTTCCGGCTGTGTAACGTAAAAGATGGAGGTGAGTGCAAGAATGAGCAGAGATGCAGCAATTGCATATTTTCTGAACCAGACTACAGTAGTATTGTAGAACGTCGTTTTTTCATCCTCTTTGTCCAGCAGATGCAAAATATTGTGTGCCTGCTGCGGATTACTGTACGAGGCTGCCTTGCCGTAAATATTCTTCATATCAGGAAGCTTCATGATGCTCCGGTAGTCCTGTAAAAGTTCAGGGTGGGTTTCCAGTGTTTTTTCCAGCTCTTTACGTTCATCCCGGCTGAGAAGCCCGTCGGCCGCATCATTAATGATTACTTCCAGTTCTTCCGGTTTCATGTTGTTGTATGGTTTCATAATTCGTTTACTCCCATTCGTTTTAAAGTGTGTGCCAGTTCTTTTCTGGCTCTGAACATCCTGTTTTTCAGGGTCTGTTCGTTTACACCGGTAATTTCTGATATTTCGGGATAGGTCATGCCGTCTATGGTTTTCATTACCACTATCGAGCGCAGTAATTCGGGCAGTTCGGCAATGGCTTTCCGCAACAGTTGTATCTCCTCGCGTTTGTTGTCGGTGGTTTCGTTGTCGTATGCAAGTTCAAACTCATCAACCGGAGTTGAGCTTCGCATTTTTTCATGTTTACGTTTTCTGAATTCATCAATTGCAAGATTTCGGGCTATGGAATAAAGCCAGGTGTACAGTGTTGATTGATTTTGAAATGTATTGATGTTTCGGTACGCTTTTAAAAAGGTTTCCTGCAAAATGTCTTCGGCTTCAACGGAACTTCCGGCAAGATATGCGCTCATGGCACGATGGAGGCGCGGATAGAGCTCACTGATGCTTCTTTTGAACTCCTCTTTTTTATGTGAATCCATAGCTTCTCCATCGTGTTACGAAATCTGTTTATCGACGGCGCATGATGGTTCTGCCAGTTGCTTTGCTGCCCCGATGACCCTGTCGCCCCATCACACCGGCGGGCATCAGCGATTCATATTCGGCAACGGTTAATAAATGTCTCAAACTGTTATGTATTGTACGAACTTCAGCCAGGTGGTTTCTCATGGCATTGGCATCCCAATCGGTGATATTTTCAATGCGATCTGCCTGAACTTGTTTGCGAGATTCGCTGATTTGATTCAGTAATTCAAGCACTTCACCGGCTTTTTCACTATCGATGTCCGCCTGATTTACAAGAGTCTGATTTCGCAGTGTCATGTATTCATGCTGTCGATCTATATAATCTAACCGGATTGACTGTAATTCGGAAATTTGTTCTTCGGTTAAAATGTCGAATACTTTTTCTGTTTGATCTGCAAATCGATCGCGATTCCAGGCAGTGCCGCTTCTGTAGTCAGCCCTTGGAGTTCTGTTTGCCCGCACTTGCCGGTTGCCGCGAGTGGATGCTTCAAACTGTGCAGTTCCTCTTCTCGGTGTGCGCACATCACCCCGTACACGGGCATCCCTTTGGGGAGTTCTCACTTCACTTCGCCATTCTGTTTGAAGTTCAACAAGCTGTTGTTTCTGCTCGTCTGTGAGGTTGAGGCCTTCACCATGCTGGATTATCATTTGATGTATTCCGGGTGCGCTCATACCTCTGTTTTGCATAAATTGGGCTTCTGCTGTGGTAAGCGAACCCCAGAAAAAGAGTATGATAAATGTTATAAGGGTTTTCATGTTTTTCTCCATTAAGTCTGTTTTAAGTGTTTCTGTTATTTTAGACGGGTTGAAGAAAAAATGGTTTGGTTTTTTAAAAAGAGAAAAATGATATACGATTTTTCGGATTATTAAGAAATTGTGAAATTAGAAGCGCTTCCGCTCAAATCGATTGCATTTGAATGATGAAATTAATGTGAGATATGGCTATCTATAGCTTTTAAAATTATCAGTAAAAATTTATTCATGACCTGGAAAGAAACCATTCAACATTTTGCCGCTAATGCCAATATCAGCGAACCGTTAACGAATAATCTGATATCTCTGACCGGTTTTCTTGAAGATTATCTGGTGAGGAGAGATGAATCTTCACTGAAGGAGCTGGCGGCAGAACTGCCCCGGAAATCAGCAGCAGCTTTTAGTGATTCAACCGGCAAAGAGAATCAAGACCTGATTAATAAAATTCGGGCAATGGATATAGAGCAGATCAGAAAATTACTGAGGCTCACCACCATATTTTTTCATCTTGTGAACTCACTTGAACAGCATGAAATAATCCGGATCAATCGCGAGCGGGCCAAAAATATCGATCTCGATAATCCGAGGCCGGAAAGTATTGCAGATGCCTTGAAATACATCAAAAATAAAGATATCAGTTATGAGGAAGCGGTAGATGTATTTAACAAGCTGGACATACAGCCTACCATCACGGCTCACCCCACAGAAGCCCGCCGGCGAAGTATTTTGAACAAGCAGGAAAACATCACGGCAATGATCGGGGATATTGATAACCTGGATCTGACACCCAACGAACGTGAAGCACGCCTGAAACAGATTATCAATGAAATTGCCCTGCTTATTTCTACTGATGAAGTGCGCCAGGAGCGGTTAACCGTAGAAGATGAGGTGGAGAATGGCTTGTTTTATTTTACTAATTCCATCTGGAGCACCATTCCCCGGCTCTATGATGAAGTTCGCACAGCATTCCGTCAGCAGTATAAGAAGAGCCCGGATTTGCCGATTATTTTGCGCTATCGGTCATGGATTGGCAGCGACCGCGACGGCAACCCGAATGTGACCCGGGATGTTACATGGAAAACCATGATTGAACACCGGAAATCTGTGCTGAAGCTTTATCTCAGCGAGCTGGAAAAAATCCGGCGATATTTGTCAATTTCTCAAAATCTGGTTCCCGCCTCGAATGCGCTGCTGGAGTCTCTCAAAAAGGATGAGAAAGAGGTGCCTCTCAGCACTCAGTATAAACGCCATTACAAGAATGAACCGTATCGCCGTAAACTCACCCACATTATGCACAGAATGCGAAATATGCTGGATGATTTGAAAAAATCTGAACAGGAGATACTTGAATCATCAGCGCAATATCGCACGAAAGATTTTATCAGAGATCTCGAAATAATCAGAGAATCGCTGATTGAAAGTGGCCTGGACGAAATTGCCAAATATGGTGAATTTAACGATCTGAATATCCGGGCACATACGTTTGGGTTTCATCTGGCATCTCTGGATATCCGCCAGCACAGTGGCATGCACGAAAAGGCAGTGAAAGAACTTTTGGCAGCGGCTAATGTTCATCACGATTATTCATCACTCAGCGAAAAAGAAAAAGTAAACCTGTTGATGCAGGAGCTGCATAATCCGCGTCCGCTTGCCCCCATCAAGGCCAAGCTGCAGAAATCGACCATTGAAATGCTGGACGTATTTCGCCTGATTGAAACCATGCACGAGTTTGATGAAAATATTTTTGGCAGCTACATCATAAGTATGACTCACGGTGTGAGTGATATGCTTGAAGTGGTTCTGCTGGCCAAAGAAACGGGCTTATGGTGGTTTAAGAATGGAAAAGTTGAGAGCAAAATTGACATTGTACCGCTATTCGAAACGATTGATGACCTGGACAGAGGTGCAGATCAGCTGAAGGAAATTTTGTCGAATCAGGTATACAGCCTGCAGTTGGCTGCACGAAATAACTTCCAGGAGATTATGCTTGGATATTCGGACAGCAACAAAGACGGCGGGTACTGGATGGCAAACTGGGCACTACAAAAAGCTCAGATTGAGCTTGGCGAAGTGTTACGCGCACAAAATGTGGATTTCAGGCTGTTCCATGGCCGCGGCGGATCGGTTGGGCGTGGCGGAGGCCGTTCAAACCGTGCCATTCTTGCGCTGCCGTCCATTAGCAACAATGGCAGAATCCGGTTTACTGAGCAGGGCGAAATTATTTCATTCCGCTATTCACTGCCTGAAATTACCCGTCGGCATCTCGAACAAATTGTGAATGCTGTGGTTCGGGTAACTGCCGGTGAGGGTCAGAAGCCAATTATTGAGGGAGATGAAACGGAACTGATCATGGACCGCATTGCCGAAGGGTCGATGAAAGCCTACCGAAGATTAATCGATGACGAGGAATTTTGGGCCTGGTTTAAAACAATCACCCCAGTAGAGCATATCGGGAATTTGCCGATAGCATCGAGGCCGGTATCGAGAGGGGGTGAAAAGGGTCTTGAATTCAAAAATCTGAGAGCCATTCCCTGGGTGTTTGGATGGACACAGGTTCGGTACAACGTTCCCGGTTGGTTTGGTTTCGGCGCTGCACTGGAGCAAATGGTAGCCGACGATCCTGCTATACTGGAGACACTAAAAAAGTGGTATAGTGAATGGAGCTTTTTTGGCACGGTGATGGACAATGCCCAGCGTGAAATTGCGCGAACCCACCTACTTACCACAGAAATGTACACAAGGCGCGGTTCAAATAAACACCACAATATGATTTTGGATGATTTTCGGAAAACAACCGAAATGATCCTGAAAATAACGGGCCAAAAGGAGATACTGGATTTCCGCAAGGTGATTCAAAATTCAATTGAATTTAGGAATGTATTCACTTATCCGCTGAATTTAATGCAGGTTGAACTTTTGGACAGATGGGATCAGGCCGGTTCAAAAGAGGAGTTGGCCGAACTTAAACAGGCTCTGTTTTTAAGCATCAACGGAGTTTCTGCAGCAATGCAGAGTACGGGGTAGGGTCTTCAAAAGTTCAAAATCAAAAAAAAAGCCGCCACCTTCGAAAAATATCGGGAGTGACGGCTTTTTTATTTAATGGGTGGTGATATCATAAATCACCACCTTATTTTTTTGATTTATCTGGTGTTAAACATCTTTGTGTTCGGGATCTACGCCTGTGGAAGTTGCCGGTGCAGCAGCAACAGCTCCTTCTTTCGGCTTGATTTTGCTTCCAATCAACGCATAGAAAAGGATGTATGCATAACATACAACAGGCACGATAAATGCGATCTCAATATTGTACATATCAGCTACTGCTCCCATAATTACCGGAACAACAGCACCACCAACGATCAGCGTGTTAATGATACCGGACGCAAGGCTGACTTCGCTGCGATCCAATCCTTTAACGGCAAGCGTGAATATGTTGGGGAACATTACTGAATTGAACAAGCCAATGGTTACAATTGTCCAGAGGGCAAGTCGGCCGGTTGATAGCATTGAAGTAATTGCAAGTACCATCGCAACCACTGCAAAGATAGCAAGAATACGGTTTGCACGGCCTGTACCAAGCTGCATCAGCAAGTAATTGGCAATTGCGAACCCGAGGAATATCGATGCCATTTGCAAGTTCCAGTCAAGTGTATAAATGGCAACAAAGAACGCCCATATAAGCACACCAAACACCATGAGTGTTTTCGTTTGCTTGTTCTTGATGTCAGACATGGCAATTGCTCCAAAGAGCCGGCCAATCATGGCTCCTGCCCAATACAATCCAACAAACTGAATGGCGAGCGAACGGCTGATGCCTCCGCCAAGATCGGGCTGTACAATGTATGATGAAATCGAGGTTCCGATACTCACTTCGGCACCCACGTAACAGAAAATTCCAAAAGCGCCCAGCAAAGTGTGGCGATATTTGAACGTACTGGAGTAGTTTCCTACACCTTCCTGGCTGAGGTCCGGCAGTCGGATCCAGGCGACAGCAATGGCAATAACTAAGGTTACTCCACCGATAATGAGGAAAGGCAGTAATAAGTCGCCGGGCTGTACAGCAGCAGCTTCCATCATTTCTTCCATAGCACCATCGAGAACTTCGGCAGGAATGATGAGTGCTACAATAAACAGTGGTGCAAGCCATGTAGCAATTGAGTTCAGCGACTGGGTCAGGTTCAGCCGACCGGAAGCTGTTTCTTCAGGGCCAAGCTCGGTTACATATGGATTTGCAGCAGTCTGCAGCAATACTGTACCAAGTGAAAGAATAAAAATGGCTCCTAAAAAGAATATGTAGGATTCCAGGCCGATGGCAGGATAAAACAAAAATCCGGCTACGGCATAAATTAACAATCCTGCAACGATTGAATTTTTATAACCGATTTTCTTAACGACTGCACCAGAGGGTATCGAGAAAATCGCATAGGAGATAAAAAACGCCGAGTTCACCAAAAAAGCTTCAGTGTAACTCAGATCAAAGGCTTCCATCACAGGGTCACTAAGTGTGATAATAAACGTAGTGACAAACCCGAAGATGAAGAAAACGATGGAAATGAATACCATTCCCACCTTTAAGGTCTTACTATCTAAGTTTGACATAATTATGTGTTTGGTTAGTTAATCTTACATGTTGAATGCAACAATTTTAATACAATACCGACATATTTGATAATTTATATACACTCAGTATTGTAAAGAAAAATGTTAATGATACGGCATTACACCGTTTTGCAGACAATGTTTGGCGATCTTTGCCTACTACTTGTCCAGTTCGTTCCAGATAAGGGCACTGGCACCGAGTACGGCAACATTTTTACCCATTAGCTGTGAAGGTACAATTTTTACTTTGTCTTTGAACAATCGCATGACAAAGTGCTCCATCCATTTTTTGGTTGGTTTTATGATATAGTCTCCTGCTTTTGCCAGTCCTCCAAAAAGGAAAATGGCTGAGGGGCTGAAAAGTGCAACAGTATCAGCAAGATGCTTTCCAAGGATTTTACCAGTAATCTCAAAAGCTTCCTGAGCAACTGGATCTCCTTTTTCGGCAGCATTGAAGATAATTTCCGAGTCAAGTTTGTCGAAGGTGTAATTTACGAGCTCAGACCCTTTAGTATCTTTGGCAAGCAGTTCAAACACGGTGCGTTTAATGCCCGGTGCCGATGCATATGTCTCAAGGCAGCCAAGGTTTCCACAACCACACTGTCTTCCGTTTTCTATTACGTTAACGTGCCCCTGTTCGCCGGCAAAACCGTCATGGCCGTAAACAAGGTCGCCATTTACTACGATACCGCTTCCAAGCCCGGTTCCAAGAGTTACCATTACAAAGTCATTCATATATTTGGCACCTCCGTAAATCTTCTCTCCGAGCGCAGCAGCATTTGCATCGTTGGTCAGCTTAACGGGTAGGTCATAGTACTTCTGCAGCATATCGGCAAATGGAACGATTCCCTGCCATTTCAAATTTGTAGCCTGTTCTATTGTTCCTTTGTGATAATTGCCGTTTGGTGCACCAACTCCAATTCCGAGAATTTTGTAAGGTTCTTCGAGCTTTTTCTCAGCATCTTTCAGCTCTTTTACGAGATTGGCTATATAATCTTCTATTTTGTCAAAAGGGTCGGTAGGGGATGAACCTTCACAGTAAATGTTGCCATCACGATCAACAAAACCGGTTTTAGTAAATGTACCACCTATATCAATTCCTATTACATACTCTTTCATTATTGTAAGTGTCCTCCATGTTATTATTTTTTTAAAAACATACTGGTTATAAATGTTTTTAATGTGTAATTCAAAGCCCGAAGAACAATTTTCGGTATGGGTAGTTGAATTTTTATTTCCTGTTCTTCTTTTTTGGCCTTATACCCATCAAAATGCAAGTTTTAATTGGAATAATGCAAACCGATTTTCAAAATATTTCAATTAACTTTTTCTGCACCCGTTGAAAAGTAAATCCGGATCATATAAATACATCAAATTGTACCGGATAGCTACGTTGATAGAGTAAAACAATTCATATCTTGGCCAGTAAAATTGGAAGAACTCAAAAAGAACTGATTACGTAAAAATGCTATCAAATAATACCGTTTTTCTGGCGTCTGCCAATCCGCATAAAATTGCAGAACTGGAACAAATTCTGGAACCTTTCGGGGTTGAACTAAAATCAACCCGGGATTATGCCGTAAGGGAAGATGTTGAGGAAGATCAGCCCACACTCGAAGGTAATGCACTAAAGAAAGCGCGCTTCTGGCATCAGAAAACCGGGTTGCCCTCCCTGGCAGATGATACCGGTCTCGAAGTGGATGCTCTGAATGGTGTACCCGGTGTCTATTCAGCCAGATATGCCGGCAATGATGCAACCTATTCCGATAATGTGAATAAACTGCTTCGTGAATTAAACAGTAAACAGAACCGAAATGCCCGGTTTAGAACGGTGATCGCTTTTGTGGATGGTGAAAATGAACACCTGTTTGAAGGAATCTGCAAGGGGAAGATTATCCGGGAACCGAGAGGAGAGAAGGGGTTTGGATACGACCCGGTTTTTCAGCCACAAGGGTTTGATAAAACTTTTGCCGAGCTTAGCGCAAAACAGAAAAACCTGATAAGCCATCGGGGCCTTGCACTGCAGAAGTTCCTAAAATTTTTGAAGTGAGCAGGTAAAAGGCAAAACACAAAAGTGAGAAGTGATTTAAAAAAGAAGGCAAGAACGGACTCTACATAGCTAATTCAGTAGATTCATGCTGAGTTGTTATTGAATTATTAGACTGCCATCAAAACCTTCTCACTTTTACACAACTCTTGCAATTCCCTTTTGAATCAATTCCCGAATTTGTTTACTTAACTATTTAAGGAAAGATGCTACTAACTAAAGCCCGTTGTAATGGGATTTACGCTGATTGACGGTATCGTCATCGTTTTATATCTGGTTGCGGTTGCCGTATTCGGTATCTGGTCGGCCGGGACACAAAAATCTACTACCGATTATTTTCTTGGCGGTCGTACCATGCCCTGGTGGGCTATTCTCTTTTCAGTTGTGGCTACCGAAACCAGCACACTTACCTTTATCAGTATACCTGCCGTGGCATACGGTGGTAATCTTACCTTTTTGCAGCTCACATTCGGATATATCATCGGCCGTGTTATTGTGGCCGTCTGGTTTTTGCCGGCCTATGTGCAGGGTGAACTCAGCACAGC
The DNA here is from genome assembly GCA_007127745.1 of Balneolaceae bacterium. Lineage (GTDB taxonomy): Bacteria > Bacteroidota > Rhodothermia > Balneolales > Balneolaceae > Rhodohalobacter. The sequence continues at coordinate 6,139 of SKYV01000178.1, read as the reverse complement.
CTACGAATATCTTGAGAACCGGTTCGGCCACGGCATGCGCAAGGCTGCAAGTTCCACATTCATCATAACCCGGTTGTTGGCGGATGGAGTCCGGCTTTTTGCTACAGCCATTCCATTAGCTATTATTTTTCGCTTTGCCGGTGTATTCGACGAATGGAGCGATGCCGAAGTTTACCTGATGGCGATCTCCGTAATCGCTGTTATCACTCTGATATACACATTTCTTGGGGGAATCAAAGCGGTTATCTGGATGGATGTAGTGCAGATGGTGGTTTATATCGGCGGTGCGCTGTTTGCCCTGTTTCTTCTCTTCGGTAAATTAGATGTAACCGCAGCACAGGCGTTTTCTTCACTGAGCGATGCAGGGAAATTTACCCTGTTCAATTTCGGTACAGATATGAGCTGGTCTGCATTTCTGGCTGATCCTTATGTATTTTGGGTGGCCGTGTTTGGAGGCGCCGTTTTCTCGATTGCCTCCCACGGCACCGATCAGTTGATTGTGCAGCGGCTTCTGGCTACCGGAAACCTGAGATCGAGCCAAAAAGCACTGATTTGGAGTGGTATTGTTGCCAGTATGCAATTTGGTCTGTTTTTATTTATCGGTTTGATATTATTTGTTTTCTATGGAGGAGTAGCTCCTCAGGAGATCGGCCTGGCAACAACTGATGAAGTATTTGCCCGGTTCATTGTTGACCACATGCCGGTCGGGGTAGCCGGTTTGATTGTAGCTGCACTTTTTGCTGCCGCCATGAGTAGCCTCAGCTCTTCACTGAATGCACTGGCCTCCTCTACAACCTATGACCTGATTAAACCGATTTGGCCCAGTGCCGACTGGGATGATGCCAAAGAACTCTGGGTTTCAAGAATGGTGACGATTGGGTGGGGAATCGTTCTTACCGGCTCGGCATTTCTATTCACCTGGCTGCAGCTCAGCGGAGATGACCGCCCGGCAATTGTTGAACTGGGGCTGGGTATCGCTTCCTATACCTATGGAGGGCTTTTAGGAATATTCCTGCTCGGCCGGCTTTTCGACAAACCTGATAAAACCGATGCCATGATTGGATTTTTCAGCGGATTGATTGCTTTACTCTTTATGGTTGAAGGTGCCTTGCAGCAATATTTACCGGGAGATCCACTGGCAATTGCCTGGCCATTATATACAGCGGTCGGGGGATTTATAGTGATCGTGGTGGCAAATGCTTCTTACTATTTGAGGAAAATGCTCGGAAAGAATAAGGCAGGTTAGCTGTGAATCGATACTATGTGTTGAATCTGCAATAGCTATTGCCACAGTGCACAGGGTAACACGGAAAATTATATCCACTGTATCAGTGACTGAAATTAAAGCCTCAGCCTGGCGATGAATAAAAATTTATTCTGAACCAAATCAAGAAACGATGCAAAATGGATGAGATAACCGAAAAACAGGGATGGCATTTATTGGCTGTTGTGGTTCTTGCAGGTCTGTCCTTCATCATCTTGCAAACAGATGAGGGATTTAGTATCGGCTGTTTCTGGGGGATAGAAACAAGCGTCTGGTTCTGGTCTGCGATATTCATTGCAATTTTTCATCAGCTGTTTGTCTGGGCGGCCTGGCGGTTTCAGCTTTCAACAGAATGGGTGACAAAGAAATTTCAGGCCTCAGGTTTTACGGCTTATCTCATAATCTTTTTTATACTGATTTTTTCACGCCTGATGTTCGTGGTTTTTACGGCCGTCTCAAACCGGGGCAGCATCACAATTCAGGGTGGAATAAAATGGCCGCTCGTCATTCTTTTTTCTGTTCTGGCGATCTGGCTGTTCTATTCCGTAATCCGATATTTTGGGTTAAAAAGAGCAGCGGGTGCCGATCATTTTTTCTCTGAATACCGTAATCTGCCACTTGTAAAGCAGGGAATTTTTAAATATTCCGATAACGGAATGTATGTTTACGGTTTTTTGATCTTTTGGCTGATTGCCATACTCTTTGAATCGAAGGCAGCACTTTTGCTTGCGGGTTTTAATCATGTCTATATTTGGGTGCATTATTATTGCACTGAATTACCGGATATGAAACGGATGTACGGGTGAGATGCCCTATTCAGGAAAAATCTTTTCCAATATTTGATTGGCCACTTGCTGCTTGGTGCCCGTGAAGGCTTCTTCAGTCTGTTTGCCCAGAAGGGTTATTTTGTTGGTATCAGAGCCAAAACCGGCTCCGCCCTCGCTGAGGGAATTTGCACAAATCCAGTCCAGTTTTTTCCGTTCCAGTTTGGAAAGCGCATGTTTTCTCAGGTGTTCGGTTTCCATCGCAAAACCGATCAGGATCTGGCCGGGATTTTTATTTTGCCCCAGCCATTCAAGGATATCGGGGTTCCGGCTCAATTCAAGTGTGAGTGAAGCGTGCTCTTTTTTGACTTTATGATTGTTGGTTTCTGCAGCTTTGAAATCAGAAACGGCCGCCGCCATTATAATTACATCCGCATCCTGGTGAGCTTTCACCTGTTCGAACAGTTCATCTGCAGTGATAAACGATTCGGATTTGAGCCTGTCGGGAATTTCAGCTGTAACGGGCCCGTGCAGGAGAGTCACATTGCCTCCCAATAATCTGGCAGCTTCAGCCATGGCAATTCCCATTTTACCCGTGCTTGGATTGGAGATGAACCGAACCGGATCAATAAATTCGCGGGTTGGGCCGGCACTAACGAGTACCTGTTTTCCCGTTAAAGGTCCCTGAATAGAATGTTTCCCGATGATTTTTGATGATTCTTCAATAATTTTTTCCGGCTCCGGCAGCCGCCCGACAGCTTCAATTCCGCTGGCAAGATAGCCACTCTCAGGTTCCAGAATGTAAAATCCCAGCTCTTTTGCTTTTTGCAGGTTTTCGGTAACCGCCGGGCTTTCATACATTTCACCGTCCATTGTTGGACAAATTAATATCGGACAGCGGGCAGCAAGCAATGTGGATGTAAGCATATTGTCGGACTGTCCGTACACAATTTTGGCGAGTGTATTGGCTGTGCAGGGGGCAATTACAAATATATCGGCCCAATCACCCCAGTGGATATGCTTGGTCCAGTCGTTGCCTGGGTTCTCTTGATTAAAAACATCAACAGCAACTTCGTGCCGGCTTAGAGAAGAGAAGGTTTCGGTTCCGACAAACCGGGTGGCCGATGGCGTCATGATAACACGGACTTGAGCACCCGATTTTTGAAATTCCCGAAGGAGGTATGCTGCTTTATAGGCAGCAATGCCACCGGTAACGCCCAGTAAAATGCGCTTACCGGCAACCATGGTTACAGTTCTTTGTCAGGATATCGGGAGGTTATTTTGCCATCCAGCAGTTCGTTAACAGATCGCTGAGTGGCATGCGGGAGTTCTTCAAAAGCTTTGGAGATGCGCTCTTGTTCTTCGTTGAAAGTGAATTCATCTTCATCTTCAAAGCCTTCAAAATACTTCAGCTTTTCGTCGAGTTCGAGCTTTTCCTGAGCGGCAATCTGACGGGCTCTTTTTGAAAGCACAACAATCTTTTCATACTTGTTGCTTTCTTCTCCAAGCTTTTCAATGTCCAGTGTTTTTATTCCCATAGCGAATTAAGAATTAATAAATGTTGAAACGATTTTTTTGAGTTGATTATAAGCCAATTGCAGATCATCGTTCACTACTATATTGTCAAATCTGCCGGCATAGGCCATCTCTTTTTGGGCACGTTCTATGCGTGTTTTTAGTGTTTCTTCACTTTCTGTGCCACGCATTTCAAGGCGCTCTTTCAGGATGTCGATTGATGGTGGTGCGAGAAAAATTGCAAGAACGTCATCTCCAAAAATTTTCTTGACATTCAATGCACCAAGTATATCGATATCAAGCAAAATAAAATAACCTTTTTCAAGTTCATTTTCAACGCTTTTGCGCAGGGTTCCGTACATCGTTCCGTTGTAAAATTCTTCCCACTCCAGAAACTCGTTATTTTCAACCCGATTTCGAAAATCATCTTTTGAAATAAACTGATAATGGACCCCGTCGATTTCGCCTTTACGGGGTGGGCGAGTGGTGGCGCTGACCGAAAACTTCAGGTTGTCAAAATCTTCCAGCAATCTCTTTGTCATGGTCGATTTTCCGCCGCCGCTTGGAGAAACCAAAACCAGAATTTTCCCTTTTTTACTCAATATTCTGTACCTGTTCTCTGATCTGTTCCAGCTTCTCTTTACCCAAAACAATATGATGTGCAATGGTAGAATCGTTGGCTTTTGCCCCAATGGTATTCAGCTCACGGTTAATTTCCTGGCACAGAAAATTCAGTCGTCTGCCCACCGGATCATCATTTTCGAGCGCTTCCTGGAAAAATTTCAGGTGAGATTGTAAACGGATGATTTCCTCGTTGATGTCCATTTTATCAATGATGAGAGCAATTTCCATTTCCATTCGTTCGGGATCAATTTTCTCATCCACAATCATGGTTTTTATTCTGTTTTGCAGTTTTTCTCGGATTTCCGGTGCCCGTTTGGCTGATAACTTTTCAACAGTTTTTAGCATCTCTGAAATATCGCTTATCTGATTGAAGAGATCGTTTTTTAGTTCTTTCCCTTCTTGTGTGCGCATCTCATTCAAGTGATCGAGTGCATCATCAAGAGCAATCTTAGTGCAGTTCCAGATGGTTTCCACCTCTTTCTCATCTTCCTCCTGATTTTCAAAAATTTCTTCAAAAACGAGAATATCCTGCAGGGTTATGGGCTGTTCAATCCCGGCCATGTGCCTCATCTGTTCGAGCATCTTTCCATAGGCCTGAACCAGATCGCTGTTGTAGGTAATTTCCGGGCTGGCATTCTTGGTTTTTTCCACGTTTACATTTACGTGAACTTTACCCCTGGACAATTTGTCCTGAATCAACTCTTTGATGTTGAATTCATGATGCTGAATACTTTTTGGAATGCGGTTGGATATATCCAGGTAGCGGCTGTTTAAAGTTTTCAGTTCAACTGTTATCTGGAAGCCGTTGGATGATGACTCACCCCGGCCGAACCCTGTCATAGATCTGATCATGCTCGGTAGATTTTCTTCAAAATTTGATATAAATAATGATTCTGAAAACCGCAAGCCACCGGATAACGGTGTGGGCCATCCTGTGGCTTGGTGATTTCATTACATTTTGTGAACAAGAAAATAATAAAGGTTTGCATTGAAAGCATATCCGATGATCAGAAGCTCGTCAAAACCAGGTTACACGGTTTTAATTTTGAAGCAACAGTTAATGAGTGCTGAAAATAACCGCGGATGCTTCCATTAACTAATGGAGGTTATTACTTCTTCGGCAAGTTTTTCGGCCTGTTGAGTGCTTCCTGCTTCGCTGTAAATTCTCACAATCGGTTCTGTGTTCGATTTTCGAAGGTGAACCCAGCCGTCCTCGAAGTTTATTTTTACACCGTCGGTGGTATCGGGCTGATATTTGCTGAATGTTTTAGCAGAAAGTTCCAGCAGTTCATCCGCATCCCTGCCGAGCTTTTTTAGCTCTATTTTCTGTTTTCTCATTTCGTAGTGGGGCAGGGTAGAGCGATATTCGGATGCTTTCATGTTTCGTTCGGCAAGCAGCTGCAAAAACATGGCTGTGCCCACGAGTGAGTCCCGCCCGGGATGCAAGTCGGGGTTGATCACACCGCCATTTCCCTCGCCACTGATTACGGCATTTGTTGCCTGCATCTTTTTCACCACATTAATTTCGCCCACTGCCGATCTGTGGCAGGTTTTACCATATTTTTTTGTGATATCATCCGCCGCTCTTGACGAAGACAAATTGGTGGCGGTATCACCCGGTTTATGGGAGAGCATCAGGTCGAACGCCGCCACCTGTGTATACTCTTCGCCAAAGAGATCTCCATTTTCATCCACAAGTGCGAGCCGGTCGCCGTCGGGATCTGTCACCACACCGAGATCGCATTTGTTGTTCTTGATAAACTCTCGGATTTCGGTCAAATGCTCCGGCAGCGGTTCGGGATTGTGTGGAAAAATTCCGTTGGGTTCACAATTCAGCCTGTGTACGGTTGTCCCCAGGTTTTCAAGCAGGGCAGGCAGTGCGTGCGACCCGGCACCGTTTACGGCATCCACGGCAACGGTAAAGTTTTGCTGCCGGATGGCTTCCCGGTTGATATATGGCAGGTCCAGAATT
>SKYV01000111.1 GCA_007127745.1 Balneolaceae bacterium | reverse complement strand
CCCTGCCGGGTATCTTTCCAGTTTACATTTCCGGAATTATCAAAATCAACAATGTGGTAGCTTGTGCCGTCTGGTCTCATGTGGTGCTGAAGGGATGTTTCTGCATGTGCCAATGCAATTTGATGCCACTCGCTGTTCCCACTGTTTTCCGAAGCCCAGAAAAGGAGTTCCAGGTTCATCAGATTATCGATAATGACGGGAAAATTTCCGATCCAGTCCCACGATTTTATCGCCCCGATATTGCCATCGTATCGTCTTGAAAGAGTTTGTGCAGCCCTTAGTAGCACCCGATGATAATATTGCCCCTGAATGAGTTTAAAAGCATTGCCAAAGCTGCTGAAGATTCTGAATCCGGTATCATGGTCGATAGTCAGATTTGCTGCCGGTTCCAGATCTTCCGTCCACTCTTTGGCATAATCTTTCCACTGGGTGTCGCCCGTCAGTTGATACATGTACCAAAGAGATCCTGCAAAAAATCCGCTCGTCCATTCATTTCTTTTTAAAAACCGGGTGTCCCATTTCCCCGTGTTGCGATCGGTGTGAGCCGGATGCAGGCTTGAATCATAATTCAGCTCTTCGAGAGTTTCAGTAAGCTTGGTTTGAGCGTGCCCGAGCGCCTGGGGTAAAGCAATAAATTCGTTCAGGTCGGTTTTAACATCCTGCGCCTGCACGGATACATTGGCCAGAAAAACGATCAAAATCAGTGCAGGTGTCAGAATGGTTTGTTTCATTTCCGTTGAAAATGATGGTTAATAATCAGGCTGATTGTGCAACCAATCCAGAGGGGGGAAAGTTAGTGTGATATCGGGGTGGCTGCAGCCATTGTTGATCAGAAGTTCTGCAGTTTCAGCATATTCTGAAGATTTAAATGCAACAGCCGCGGGCATAAAGATTTCCAGGTAGCGGCAATCGTCAAATTCGGGATTTGGTATAAAATACGGTTCAACATTTTTATTAAATGTGAACATTCGGATGTTATCCAGTGCCCCTTTTAAACCTGCATAATTTGAACCATTTAATGTTGGCCAGTCACGATCTGTTCCGCTTCTGTTTTTTCTGATGAGTGCCAGGTTCATATATCCCCGCAGATTAAAATAGACGTAATGTTGCGAGCGTTCCCTTGATTTTTCAAAAGGCTGAATACCATCCGGTTCAAATTGTGCATTAATTCGATCCGTAACGGGGGGGATGTGAAAATCGGAATTCAGACGATATTCTTGCTCGGAAAACAGAAAGAATGTAGCTCGCTGTACATCCATCCAGGTTGATATATTTGTAGTGTTATAAGCATCAGCATTATAATTTTTTATGATCCACCTTGAAAATTGATAAAACCAGTTTTTCAATTGGATATGATAATTGCCGGGCCAATGGTTACTGTCGTAAATCAGACTAACTGCTTCTATCACAGGAACCAAATCATTTGCATCAATAATACCTTGTGTTCCTCCACCCCCGGTATTTTCCACACCCAATCGTATTTGGCTGAAATCCATATTGGGATTCATTCGGGTTGATTTATCCAAAAACCAACTATAAATCAGTTCGGATGCTTTCTCTGCATAAATATCATTCTCACTGAAAAAATAGGCGAGTGACAGAGTATATACAGCCGATGACATCCGGGCAAGCTTGGGCCGGTCGTAATCATAAATCATCGGGTTGGTTATTCCATCCCTGTAAATGGTTTGAGCCCCGGTTGAATCCGCGTGCCAATATCTTGCAATACTCAAATAATCATTTAAAGTGCCTCCGTCAGGGGGGTGAGGTTTGTCGGTTACATATTCAAAGGTCTGATTCAAAAGATCATCAGCACCGGAAATTAAAATTTGATATTCCTGTTGAAGCACGGGCTCTTCGAGATGATCTCTGATCAGCTCCAGATGCTCAATATTCAGAATGTAGGGGCCGGTATTTGACGAAGTGAAGTCGGGCAGCGATTCGGAATCACTGCACTTCAGAAAGAACAGGAGGGCAGGCAGTATCAGAAAAAACCTGAAGGATAAATGATATGTAGTTTTTTTATTCAAAAAATTGTGCTGTACCGGTTTCAGAATTGACGATTATTTGTTGTTCCCTGTTAAAACCTTCCAATGTGTCCAGAACGACAATTTTTTCGAATCAATTCATTTAACTTTAAAATATATCAACCATAAAGAAAAATAACATTTCTTATTCTTATTGCTCATATTTTTATACTTGCCGGTAAATTCAATATCATACATGCAGGCCTTGCAGCCCGGTGCACAAACGAAGTCTTAACAACCAACCCTCTTTGAAACCAACAGTATCCGTCATTATTCCGGTTTTAAATGCATCTGAAACAATCAGAGAGCTGCTGGATGTACTGCACCAACAAACTTATGATGCAGATAAAACCGAAATTTTCATTATTGACAATGGCTCTGACGATGACACGATCACAAAAGCCAGGCAATATCCAGTTACGGTGCTGCAGGAGGCATCCATGAAAAGCCCTTACGCAGCCCGAAATTTGGGACTGAAGCAGGCAAAAGGTGAGATTATTGCCATGACGGACGCCAATAAAATTCCCGAAAAAACGTGGATTGAAGAGGGGGTGGAAGCACTTAACAGCGAAAAAGCAGATCTTGCCGGCGGAGATATTCAGTTTCTTCTGAGCGATCAGCCCGCAGCAGCCGAGGTTTTTGATGCTATGACATTTAACGACAACCGGCGTTTTGTGGCAGAGGAGAACGGGGCAGCAACCGGCAATCTTTTTTTCAGGAAAGAAGTATTGCGTGAAATGGGATTTTTCCCCGAAGAGGCCCGCTCTGGAATGGATATCTGGTGGACGCAACTGGCAGTCAGAAGCGGGTACAGGCTGGTATTTGCCGGGAAGGCTGTTGTTTGGTGTAAACCAAGAAGTTATCGGCAGGTGCTGAATAAATCGTACCGCGTTGGCATCTCGCATCCGTTTAATCAAAAGCAGGCGGGAAAATCCACTACATACATTCTGATGATGATTTTTCGTACATTTATGCCGCCCAAAGTCCGTCCGTTGAAAGAAAAAATGAACAACATAAAACCGGATGTTTCCATAAGCAGTGTTTGGCGGGTGGCCTGGCTCAGCAAAATTTACATGGGTTTTGGCCGTATATCCGGTCTTTTCAGAATGAACAGCAACCCCTCAATCCGAAAATAAAATCACCAAGCATGAAAATCGGATATCTCTACTATACATTTTATCCGGTTACCGGGGGTGCGTCTGTACATGGATATTACCTGGCCAAAGAGCTCAAAAAGTTGGGATATGAATTGGTTAAACTGAACGGTGAGCCCGATCCCTGGACAACCCGGCTCAAAAATCCTGTCACCGGTTTTTTCAGAATGCTGCGTGAGTGCGATCTGATTTATGTGCGGATGGATTACTTTCTGAACCCCAGAAATTTTTTGGGGTTAATGGCCATTCTCACCGGTAAAAAAGTAATCGTGGAGTTGAACTCTCCCTCTGATGAACTTTATCTTTTTGGTCGAAGTAAAAAATATATTTCGCGGATTGATAAAATAATGGCTGCGATCTTAAAAAGGGCAGATTCTGTAATTGTCGTCAGCTGCCCGATAAAAGCGTTTTGTGAAACAGAACTTGGGCTGAAAAATGTACAGGTAATTGAAAATGGAGGCGTTCGTTTTGAGACCAAGCGGGATGATATATCAGATGAACTGAAAGAAAAAATCGGGCAGATTCGAAACCGGTTCGAGCGGGTCATAGTCTGGTCCGGATCCGCTAATGATATGCAGGACCTGGAACTTTTGCATGAAATTGCTGACGCTCAGAGGAAAACATCGGCCCTGCTTATCATCGCTAAGGATGAAAACAAAAGACTCGAACAACTTGAAGCCTCCGGCAACGTTTTCTTGTTCAGGCAGCTTCAAAGAAAGGAGGTAGAATTTTTGATAGATTCGGCAGACATCGGGCTGGCTTTTTATGGAGACTATTCCTGGTCGCGATGGGGATTTTACAACAGTTCGCTCAAGATTTTCGAATATCTGAATAACGGGCTGTTCACCATCACCAACCGGCCAGGAACCAAAGTTCAGCAATCGTATCCAAATTTCAAATATGCCCGAAATTGGGATGAGATTCTTACCTTTATTGAAAGTTTTGAAGGAAAAAAAGAGATACTGCCTTCAGCCCGAACCTGGGAAGACGTAGCTGAAGAAACATCAAACAGGATCAGAAAAGTAACCGGTAAGTGAAAATCTACCATCCACATAAAATAAAATCGGCCATTTTCCTGCTGCCGTTTTTTCTGTATGAAGATCTGCTGCTGGCAGTCATCATGCTGGGTGCGGGCATGCTTCTGATGTTCGGCGAAAAAATAAATGAGGCCATTAACCGGCTCGACTGGCGGGAGTATCTCTTTTTTTTCTACATGTTTCACATGCTTTTTGGAGAGCGTGAATTTGCCTATCTGGGACTGGAGCCGCTTTTTGTAACTGAATTGGTTCTGGTGGTGTTAACGGTGGCCTATGCACGCGATCTGTTTCAGATCAGGCGTGTGCTTTTTATCTACTATCTGATTGTTCTGATCGGCATCGGGTTTGCGTTTGTCTATTTTTTCCAGCATCAGATTGATGCCGTCCGTGATTCGTTTATGCTGATTTACGCTTTTTGGGTGCCCATTGTGTATCATGTGTTCAGAGGCCGGAAGCATTACGATCTGTTTTTCCTCTTTCTCAAGCTTTTTATTGTACTGAAGGCCATTGCTTACTCTTACGAAGCTGCAATGATTCTGCTGGGCCATCAGAGAATTACGTTTGAAGGCTTCAGGTTTGGTGTCGGATATATTCTGCCCTCACTGATAGTAGTTGCCATTTTCCTGCCTATTAAATACATCGATTTGAAGTATAAAATATTGGGTTTGATGATGATACCGGCCGTTTTCACCGTATTTCACCGCTCGATTTTTATGGGCATTTTTATTGCACTTGCCGTAATATTTGTGATTGGCAGCCATGTTTCCCGAAAAAATATTTTGCAATATGGAGTAACCAGCCTGATTCTTTTGATCGGATTTCTGCTCTATTACAACACCCTGGTTGAAGTGGATATTTTCAACATCCTGGAGCGAAAAACCTCTCTGGAAGAAGGAAATATCAACTACCGGGTGCTCTCCTGGCAGCATGTGATGGAAAAATTTCATGAGCACTTTTTGATCGGGTACGGAGTCGGGCGCCCCGTAATGTTTGCCTACCAGAATGTGTTCTATTCCACGGTGGATATGACCTATTTTGAGATCCGGGACCTGGCAGGTAATGCTCAGCCGCACAATTCCTATCTCAATATTTTAACCCGTTTTGGAATTTTGGTATTTCCCCTGTTTCTCTATGCCGTGTTTAAGCCGTTATTTCGCCTGCGCCATTACATACAGCAAAAACACAGAAACGGAACTCATGCCTACTCCACGTTTATGCTGCTTGTGGGATTTTTGCTGGTGATGTATGTATTGGCATTTTTCAATGTGGTTCTCGAAGGGCCTCACCACTCATTTCCGTTTTGGCTGGTTATCGGGATGCTGCTTGGTTTTGGCCGTGCTGGAAACCTGACACCCAAAAAGGTGCGCATTATTCGTCAAATCTCCTGAAAATCGGCCGGTTTCTGTTATTTGAGTAACATTGCATAAATTCATTCATTTTCAACGGGATGGTGGGAATACTGCACTTGAGATTTCATTCGGTGAATGGTTTCAAATATTCCTATCATTGCAGGTGCCCGGATGAACTCAACACCGGATTTATAAGAAGTTACGATTACATTTTTCATGAACATACTTCAGGTACACAACAGATATAAAATTATTGGCGGAGAGTGGACGGTACTTGAACAGGAGTACGAGCTTTTAAAAAAATCGCACAACATTGAACAGCTTATTGTAAATAACAGCGATGATCTAAAATCTCTCTCCAACCGGATCAAACTGATTTTTACCACCCATTACAACAGGGATTCAAAAAAAAAGATGGCCGGCAAACTTGCATCCGGCAATTACGATTTGATGCACGTTCACAACTTTTTTCCGCTCTTGTCGCCGTCCATTTTTGAGGCAGCCAGGGAAGCCGGAATCCCGTCGGTCATGAGCCTCCATAATTTCAGGCTGATTCATCCCAACGCTTTGATGTATCACAAGGGAAAAATCGATGAACGAAGTTTGCAGGGGAGCGCCT